>JAPPNE010000009.1 GCA_028818775.1 Deltaproteobacteria bacterium
CGCACCATGCTCTCGTCGACCAGGGCTCCGACCCGATTCTCCGCGGGGGAACCCAGGAGCATGCCGTGGATCATTCGGCTGGTGTGTACCAGGCACCCGAAGACCGGCGTCGCATCGGCAAAGTCCTCTTCGCCGAGCCCGAGCGCGAGGCCGAAGCGCTTCGCCAGGTCCGGGTGGGTGCGCTCTTCCTCGAACTGGTATGAAAAGTGGTCGAACAACTGCGTGTCGTGCGCGTTCTTGACCATGCAGAGGGCAAAGCCCTTGAGCAACACGACGTTGTGCAGATAGTGCTGCAGCGACCAGCCCTGGAGTCTTCGGACTGATAGCGATCCTTCCCGCAGTTCGGAGAAATAGCGGCTTTCCATCAACTGCCGGATTCCGGGCTCGATGATGTCGTTCGTGATGGAGTCGACGAAAGCTTCGTTTTCCATGGCGACCGTCCAGACTGTTCCCCCCTTACTGCGATTTTCTCCGGCGTGTCAACAGAGCCGTGCACGAACGGGCGGGACCACCCTGCTTCGAGGTTGACAACGTTTTCGGCTCCATCGTAGTGTCCGGCCGTTCAGCGGCTTCCGCGTCTCCCACACCATACATGAGGGGGTGTCATATGAACCGTAAGTCCGGAACACTGACCAGAGTCGCCCTGTTCGGTCTTGCAGCCGTCCTTTGCGCCTGGCTCTACCCTGGGGCACCGGCGCATGGGGCGTCCTCCTCGTTTTACGAGGGCAAGACCGTCAAGATCATCGTCGGGCTTAGTCCGGGAGGCGGCTTCGATACGTTCGCGCGGATATTGGCCCGCCACCTCCCGCTCCATATTCCGGGAAAGCCCAAGTTCATCGTGCAGAACATGCCGGGTGCCGGAAGCCTGGTGGCTGCCAACAGGGTCTACGCGGAACAACCCGGGGACGGGCTCACCATCGTCAACTTCGCCACCGGCATCGTGATGCAGTCTCTGTTGGGAGACCCCGCGGCCAAGTTCGACCCGTTGAAGTTCATGTACCTCGGCGACCCCTCGCTGCCGGCCCTGCCACGGGTCCTGTGGGTCCGGGGTGACCTGCCGATTCGCACGCTCGCGGATCTGAAGAACAGAAAAGAACCTCTTGCAGTCGGGGCAACGGGTGTCGGCCAGTCCGCCGCGATAATGGGGGAATTCGAACGTTACCTCGGACTTCCGGTCAAGGTGGTCTTCGGCTACAGGGGTTCCTCGGGTATCCTGGCGGCATTGGAACGCAAGGAGCTGGAGGGCATGAATCTCTCTCTCCATTTCGTCCAGGATCGCTACGGCCGCTTCATCGAAAACGGCACCATCCGGCCGTTGCTGGCCATCGGAACGGGCCCCGGCGCGGAAGCCCCGCCGGGAGTGGCGACCCTTAAGGATTTGAGAATCAGCTCCGGCCAGCGGCAGATGGCCGATTTTCTGATTCGGAGCTGGAGCATACTCCGGCTGTACGCGGTGCCGCCGGGCACACCGTCCGACCGGTTCGAAGTGTTGCAGGAAGGCTTTCTCAAGGCGCTGGCCAGCCCCAAGTTCATCAGCGAAGCCAAGCGGCAGGGCGTCAGGGTCTCGCCGCGCTCGGGGAAGGATGTCTCCGGGATCATCCGGCACATGACCGATGCTCCACCGGACGTCGTGGCACAGTACAAGAAGTTCCTTGGCTTGGTGAAGTAGAAGACCGGAACCACGGCTCCCCCAGGCCGGGTTTCCGGTTCCCGGGGCGCAGGCTCTCGGCGGTTGGTTTGACCCTCGCCACGCCGGTTGTTATCACTTCCGACATCCAAACCGCGCCGGGAACGTTCCGGACAGGGAGCTTTGCATGGACAGTCACGAGTTCACCAAGAAGGTGCAGCAGCGCGTCAAGGACTTCTGCAGGGGCCTCGACGACAACCTGCCCGCCTACAGCTACATTCCGCTCACCACCGACGAGATGCGCATCAAGGTGATGCAGAGCCGGCTCTTCAACGAGGTTCGCGCCGCCGAGGTGTTCGGGACGTGGCTCAAGACCACGCCCGAGTTGGAGGTGAAAGCCATTCTCGCGGAAGCCATCTACGAGGAGTTCGTCCACGCGGAGTACCTGTCCGAAGCCCTGAAGAGCAAGGGCGCCGTTCCCTACGACTACAAGCCGGTGCCCGCCCAGATGGCGATGTTCAACGGGTTCGAGGCGTTGACGACCACCTGTGAGCGCATCGCCGCATTTCCGTTCGCCGGCGAGGGCGTGGCCGACTACCTCATCGGCAAGAGCCTGAAGGCGGGCACCGTGCCGGAGTGGGTCACCGGCCCCTACCAGAAGATCCACGACGACGAGGAGGAGCACGGCAACTATCCCTTCGACCTGCTCGTCAAGTACGCCACCACCCCCGAGATCCAGGATCGCGTGGCGCGCGCCGTGGAGATGAGCCTCATGCTCCGGCGCCAGTACTTCGACAATCTCGATCGCTGGGTCTACCAGGATAGCTGGTCGTAGCGGACGGAGGTCGCCGCCGTCACGGCAGCAGGAGCCGGGACCGCAGCAGCGCCCGGCGGATGCGCTCCCGTTCGTCGTCGCCGATGCGCCTGAGGGGTGGGCGCACGACCGCCTTGTCGATGCGTCCCAGGAGCGCCAGCGCTTCCTTCATGCGGTTGTGCATGTCCACGAAGGGCGGCGCGTAGAACACTTCCACCAGTGGAGCCAGGCGGTCGTTGAGAAGGCGGCCGGCATCCAGGTCACCGGCCTGCACCGCCCGGAACAACTCCGTGTGCAGGTCCGCGGTCACGCTGCCCATTCCCGAGATGGAGCCGTCGGCGCCCAGGACATAGCTCGCGAACAGCGACATGGTGTAGCTGCTCAGCATGGCCACGGGCCGGCCGGTGCCGCGCAGCGCGCGCAGGTTGGCCTCCAGCGCCACCATGTCGTTGCTCCAGTCCTTGACTGCCACCACGCGGTCGATCTCCGCCAGTCGCGCCAGGGTCTCCGGGTCGTAGCCGATGCCGATGGCCGGGGGATACTCGAACACGATGAGCGGCAGGTCGGTGGCCTCGGCGATGGTCTCGAAATGGACGACGGCCATCTCGGGCCGTAGCCGTGCTCCCCACATGAACAGCGTCGGCGGAAAGACCAGGAGTCCGGCCGCGCCCTCGGCCTTGGCGTCCCTGGCAAGCTCCGCCGCCTCCAGCGTGTTGTCCGTGTAGATTCCCGAGATGAGCTCGACCCGGTCGCCCACCGCGTCGGCGGCGATGGCCAGCGCCCGGCGCCGCTCCTCCCGGTTCAGCGACGACACCTCGCCCGCGTGCCCGTTGCAGACGATGGCGTCGACGCCGTCCACGGCGGCCAGCCACGAGAGATGTTTCCGGTAGTTCACCTCGTCGAACGAAAGGTCCTCGTTGAAGGGCAGCAGGTTGGCCGGAATGGCGCCGCTGAAGCGGAGAGCGCTGGTCATGGTACACCTCCTACGCCGTCACTATAGATTGCCCGAGACTTGCCGACAAGGAAATAGAGGGCCTGCGAAGAGGGGAGGAAATGCTCGATGACCCGGTTACAGCTATTGACTAGTGGCAATAAACTATCCTATATTCGCCAGATGGCGAAAACTGCTTCTCTGTCGCACTACACGCGGGCTCCTTGGCCGGAAATAAGCGACCGCGAAACCACGGCCATGCTCCGCGCTTTCTTCAATCTAATGGAGCGGTGGCAGCTCAACGACCGCCAAGGGCGGATTCTGTTGGGCGACCCCGCCGCACGGACCTACGCGCGTTGGAAAGTCGGGCAGGTGGAGGCGTCGCGCATCTCGCGAGACACTCGCGAGCGTCTGTCCATGCTGATGGGCATTCACAAGAGCCTTCGCCATCTGTTCCGCAATCCGTCGCGGGGCTACGACTGGCTGCGCAAGCCCAACCGTGCATTCGGCGGCACGTCGGTGCTGGATCGGCTGCTGGCAGGTTCCATCCCGGACTTGGCGGCGGTGCGGGTCTACCTCGACGCGGAGCGCGGCGGTTGGTGATCCCGCGCCGGAGCCGGGTCCGCTGGCAACGCGCGTTCCGCCTCGTCCGCTCCATCTATCCGCCGGTGAATCTGTTCGAGGACATCGCCGATCCGGCCGACTGGGAGCTGCTCGCCGAGGCCGAAGCCAAGACCGATCCACGGTTGCGAGACGATGCCGGCGTTATCCGCATGGTGCCGCCCGCGCGTCGGGTTTCCGGTCCCGGCGCCGGTTGGGTGATGGGATCGTTCTGCCACGTCTCGAGGGACCGGCCCAGCCGGTTCAGCGATGGCGGCTACGGGGTCTACTACGCGGGCGACCGCTTCGATGTGGCGTTGGCGGAAACGGTGTACCACTTCGAGCGTTTCATGGCCGCTACGGAAGAAGAACCCGCCACCGCGGACTACCGCGAGTTGGTCGGCCCCATCGACGCGGAACTCCATGACCTGCGCGGCGCGGAAGTCTTCCGGGCAGCCCTCGACCCCGGCGACTACACCGCCGGACAGGCATTGGCCGCGGAACTGCGCGAAAACCACGCGAGCAACGGCATCGTCTATCCGAGCGTCCGCTACCCCCGTGGCGAGGCCGTGGCCGCGTTTTGGCCGGACGTTGTCGGCATACCGGTCCCGGGCCGGCATCTTTGTTACCGCTGGGACGGCCGCCGGGTGGACGCATGGCTCGTGTACGGTGAGGAGGACTGGCGGCTCACCCAGGTAGAAGATGATTGAGGTCACGTTCCGGGTCTTGCCCGGGCAAAGTGAGGGTACAAGTGCGGTGAAAATGACAGTTGATAGGTGGTGAAACCGTCAATAGGGTGTGGGGGCGAAAGCGTACAGGCCACTAATGCGTGTCGAAGATCTCCTGGTAGCGCACGATTGCCGCCACCGATGCCTCGCGTTCCCGCGCGGTGGGGTTGCGGGGGTTGCGTGCCTTGGGCAGGCGTCCCAGGCGCAGCATGGCGGCGCGCAGCAGCACGCGCGCCTTGGTGGCGTCGAGGTTGCTCCCCTCGATGGTGAGATCGTTGGGATTGGAGGGCAGGGCGCCTTCCGGGTCGCCGCGGCTCACCCGCACCACCGGCATGCCGTGGCAGGTTGCGATGGCGAGGGCCGCGGTCTGGCTGTGGAGCGCCGAGCCCGTGCCCGCTCCTCCCTCCAGCACAAAGCCATGGAACCGCGGCGCCCCCGGCTCCGCGGACGCTTGCTGCGCGAGGCCACGTTCGATGCGCGCCATGATGTCCACTTCCACGTCCGGGTCCGCCGTGTCTTCCTCCGCCATGTAGTGGCCGTACTTCACCATGTGCACGGGTGCGATGGCGTCGCCGCGCAGGGAGCCGTCGCTGTCCTTGATGCGGATGCTCACGGTCTCGGGGCTGTCGCCGTATTCCTGGAAGCGGGCCTCGGCGGGCAGGTCCTTCACCGCGAGGGCGGACGTGCCCGTGGTCCGGTACGCGGGACGGAACCACACGCGCACCTCGGGACTCGCGCTCCCGAGCACGCCGCCGTGTCCGCCCGTGGCGCGGTAGCCGCCCGGCCGCGCGTCGCCCTTCTTGAAGTTGCGCGCCGCGAATATCTGCTCGTCCACGATGCCCACAGCGCCGAGTCCCGTGCCGAAGCCCGAGGCGATATAGCGCGTCGCGTCCACGATGTTGTGGTCGCCGTCGTTGGCGAGGGAGCCGTGGGGACGCTGTGACGAGATGCCCACGAAGGGTAGGGTGGTGTCCAGCACCAGGCTCAGCCAGTAGAGGGTTTCCTCGACGTGGGGGCTGCCTTCCAGCCAGATGAAGCCGTCGTAACGCCCCGAGTCGATGGTCTGCTGGACCACGTTGACCGCCCGGGCCATGGCCGAACCGGGCAGGAACTTGCCCAGGGGCCTGGGGCTGTAGGGGAAGAAGTCGCGCCCGGCCACCTCTCCCTGCTGCAAGTAGCCCGCCGGGGGGAGCACGCGCACGAAGTCGAACTCCGCCAGCCGGTCCAGCTCGCTCGCCGCCCCGTCGTGGCCGCGCCCGCCCAGCCCACGGTCGATGTCCTCGAACAGCCGCGACGCATCCGGGAAGAAGGTTTGCCGCCCGCCGTAGCCGATGGCCGCGTCGCGCAGGTCGCTCTCCTCGAAAGGCGTTCCGTCACCGGAGCCGTCGGCGCGGCGCGCCACGTAGGGCAGGGGATAGGCGCCGTCCTCGGGGCGCAACTCCACCTCGTAGTACGGCTTGCCGTCATCGTGGTAGACCGCGGCCGCGTCGGACTCCAGCGGGTGCGCGCTGAACTTCTCGATGCGCACCCGCACGGGCTCGTGCAGGCGCTGGGGAACGAGGTGGTCGAACCGGCCATCCAGTTGCCGGTCGCCCGCCATCCGCCCCTTGTTGCTCGTCACCAGCGCGGGCGTGTTGGCGATGGTGGCGCGCGGTCCCGAGAACACCGCGATGCGTGGCTTGGGCATGGAAAGCCTCCGTCAGAAAACGACCCGCCCCTCCGCCCACGCCCGGATCAGGTGGTGGGCGATGGCGACGGGGTCGGGCACGCGCAGGTTGGGGTTCTCGCCGGCCAAGGCGGACAGGATCTCCTCCCGCGTGAACCAGCGCACGTCGGTCATCTCTTCGTCGTCCTTGGCGATGTCGGTGGTCAGGGCCTTGCCGTGGCAGCCGATCATGAGGGAGGAGGGGAAGGGCCAGGGTTGGGAGGAGTGGTAGCGCACTTCGCCCACGGTGATGCCGGCTTCCTCCTTGACTTCCCGCCGCACGGCCTCCTCGATGCACTCGGCCTGGTCGATGAAGCCCGCCAGCGCGGAGTAGCGGCCGGACCGTGCCAGACGCCCGCGCGACTGCCCCAGCAGGGCGCGCTCGCCGTCGGTGACGACCATGATGGCCACGGGGTCTGTGCGCGGGAAGTGCTCGGCGTTGCACGCGTTGCACTTGCGCACCTGGCCGCCCCGCCCCTGCACGGTGGGACCGCCGCACACGCCGCAGAAGCGGTGCCGGCGGTGCCAGTCCACCTGCGCCTTGCTCTGGGCCAGGATGCCCACGTCCTCGGGCTTGAGCTGGGCGGCCGCGGCCCGCGCCTCGACGAAGCCCCAGGGCTCCACGAGGCTCAGCGCCTGGAGCGGTTCTTCGACCGCGGAAACGTCCAACGCGAAGTGGGCTGTGCCGTCCATGAGACCGAGGAACACGGGCGGTACGTCAACGCCCAGTTTTGCGATGTCAGCGGGCTTCACCCACCCGAGTTCCGCGCTGTCGCCGTTGCGCAACAGGATGTCAAGTTGCCACAGGGGCAGGAAGCGGGAACGCGGGTCGCGCGCCGTCCGCCTGAGCCAGTCCTCGTCCCGGCGCTGCACGTCGCCCCGGTCCAGGGGATTGCCGGAAAAAACGTGTGTCGTCATGTCTCCCCGCCCACCTCCTGGATTGCCGCTTCCGCGGGAATGACGATTCGGGGCGTCGGCACCATGTCTACACGAGTCCCCAGGTGCGCCGCAGCCACCATTCCGCGCCCAGCAGCAGCACCGCCAGCGCGAACAGCAGCGGCTCGTTCCACAAGGCCACGCGGCTGCGCGCCACGATGCGGGACGGCGCGGCCTGCTCCATCAAGCGCTCGAACTCCGACCAGTGGGCGTCGGTCAGGGAGGCGGCGGGGACAAACAACCCTTGGGTGCGCGCGGCCACGGTTTGCAGCAGCTCCGGCCGCGGCCGGCCGTCGTCGTTCTCCTCCGAAGGCAGCGCCACGAGGAAGTTGTGGGCGGCGTCTCCCAAGGGCTGTCCCGCCGCCGCGGCCCGCGCCACGATGCGGTGGGAGCCTTCCACGCGCGGCGTGAACTCGGCGCGGTACTCGCCGGGCTGATCGGTGGGCGACGCTTCCAGCGGCGACTGTTCGCCCTCCGGCCCGGTCGTCACCACCTGCAGCACCGGGTCCTTGGCCGGGGTGTGGTCGTCGCGCAACACCCGGATGCGGAACTCGTGCTTTTCTCCGGGCTGCCGGGAGCCGCCCACCGCGAGGATCTGCACCTGGTTGAAGGCGGGTTCCCGGGCGAGCCAGCGGACGCTGTTGCGGATCAGCTTCAGGTGGAGTTGAGGATTCTGGTTGCGTCCCACCGCGTCGAAGTTCCAGCGCCACAGATCGTCGCTGGCGAAAGCCAGCGAACGCCCGTCGTGGTAGCGCCGCACGGTCAGCAGCGGCATCTGCCGTCCGCGCAGGTCCGCCGAGAGCAGCACTTCGCCGTCGGCCTGCGCCACCTCGTTGAGGGTGGTCAGCGGCGGCAGGGTGCTCCATGCCTCCTCGTTGGCCTCCGGGTCGGCGAAGACCCGCGTGAGCGGGTGCGCCCTGCCCGCCGGCGTCAGGCCGGGACGCGCGGCCACGCCGGTGCGGAAGGCGCCGCGCCCGTCGAGCTTGACCGGCAACACGGTACTGAGGGCCGTCTGATGGTAGCCGCCGCGGTCGAACGCGCGCGCGCCGCCGAGCATGGCGATGCCGCCGCCGTCGCGCACGAAGTCCCGGATGTTCTCGAAATAGAGCGGATTGAAGTAGGTGCGGTGCGAGAAGTCGTCGAGAATCAGCACGTCGAAGTTCTTCAGTTCCTCTATGAAGATCTCGTCGATGGGGAAGGGGATCAGGCTCATCTCGTTCTCGCGCACGTCCACCACGTCGCTCGGGGTGCGCAGGAAGACGAACGACACCAGCTCCAGGTACGGGTCCTGCTTCAGCGCGAAGCGGAGGAAGCGGTAGTTCCACGAGGGCGATCCGGAAAGGGTCAGCACCCGGAGCTTGTCGCGCCGTACCTCCATGCGGAACGCCTTGCGGTTGTTGCGGGCGATGCTCTCGTCCGCCTGCTCGGGCAGCGTCAGTGTGAAGCCGTGGGTCCCCAGCTCTCGCGGCGTGTAGTTCAGCGTGACGCGGTTCTCGTAGGCGTCGCGGTCGATGGTGATGGGGTGCGTGGAGATCAGGTTCCGGCCCAGGTTGAAGTAGAGCGGTACCTGGACCCCGGCCATGCCGAAGGCCTGGATGGTGAACTCGATGGCGGTGGCGCGCCCGCGGAAGGCCATCTCCGGCGTGCGCAGGCCGGTGATGCGCAGGTCCCTGAAGCCGTCGGTTTCGCCCACGCCGATGGTCATGACGGGCCGGGGGTGGCCGGTGAACCCGTCGAGGGCGTCGGGCGGGTTGACGATGCCGTCGGACACGACCACGACCCCGGCGGCGTCCGGTTCGTTCTCACTCACCTGCCCCAGTGCGTAAAACAAACGGCTGGCTCCGCCGGCGGCGCTCACTTCAGCGAGGGCGTCCGGCTCGAAGGGCGCCGTCTCGCGGTCATAGGCGTAGAACTTGAGGTCGTAGCTGCCGGCCAGCCCGCGAGTGAGCCCCGACGCCGCAAGAGTCTCCTTGGCCGCGTCCAGCCGGGTGGCGTCTCCCTCGCCCGATGGGAGCTTCATGCTCTCGGAGGAATCCAGCAGCACCACCAGCGGGCGCCGCAGCGAGGTGGGGTCCTCCACCGTGCGCGCCGGCCCCAGGAGGAACAGCAGCAACAGCGCGTAGACCAGGCCCCGCAGGAGGGTCAGCAGCGAAGCCTTGCCGAGGCCCAGGCTCCGGTGCAGGAACCGGAACTGATGCACCAGGAAGCCCGCCCCCGCCAACGCCAGCACGGCCGTCAGCCACCACGGAACCCCGCCGCCCAGTACGATGTCCGACATTCCCGCCATACCGTCCTACTGCGTCAACCGCCGCCGTATGAACGGCACGTGGATCAGGTCCTGCTTGTAGTTGCCGGTCATGGAGTAGAGGATGATGTTGACGCCGAGATGGAACGCGTCACGCCGCTGCTCCTCGCCGTTGGGGACGCAGGGGTGGCTCCAGCGCCCCAGCCCGTCGCGTTCCCAGGCGCCGCCCAGGTCGTTGTGGCAATACACCACCGGCGTGGTCTCCCCGAGGTGGATCCCCTCCAGGTAGGAGCTTGTGGCGACGCGGCCGCCGATCCTGCGTATCAGGTAGTAGCTCCGCAAGAGCGCGTGGGTCAGGGGCACCTTCCGGATCTCCTGCTCCGGGAACACGCGTTTCATCTCCGCGCGGAAGCGCCGGTCGAAGCCGTACCCCAGTTGTCCGAGGGTGTTGTCGGCGAGCAGGAAGCCGCCGAAGGAGAGGAAGCGCCGCAGATTTCCCACCTCTGCCTCGGAGAACGGCTGGAAGTCGTACTTCCCCGCCATGTAGAGGAACGGGTACGAGAACAGCTCCGGGTCCGTGAGGCCGACCACCCGCCGCTCGCGCTCCGCCTCCACGCTGGTGCGGCGCATCAGCTCTTCCATCATGGGCGTGGTGGCGCGCGGGCGCGGGTCCCAGTCCCCGCCGCGGTAGCGTACCTGCGCGAAGACGAACTGGATACGGCGGCCGGTTTGCCCCGCCGCGGCCGATTGCGCCGCCACCGGTCTTGCCGGCAGGCCCCAGGCGCCGCCGGCCGCCGTTCCCAGCAAACCTTGCAGGAACCGTCGCCTATTCATAGTTTCGTTGTCCCAGCCAGCCCTCGAACAGCAGCGTCGCCATCAGCAACACCACCAGGGCCAGCGCGAGATCGGTGCGGCTGCCGCCCGCGGACAGGGCGCCCGCCGCCATGACCTCGTGGTTGACCGGGCCGAGCTTCCGTTCCAGTTCCTCGGCGCCCATGCGCTCGAGACGCGATTCGAGCACCGGCGGGTTCACCGCGTACAGCCCGGGCACGTCCACGTCGGCCGACGGCGGCACCACCCGGTAAATGCCCGCGAAGTGATTGCCGTCGAAGGCCCCGGCCGCCTTGCCGCCGGCGGCCGTGATCGTCACCGCCTTCTCCGACCGTCTGGGGTCGACGACCCGGAGGTCCATGCCGGCGTGGGCGGGCGCGACGGTCCACTGCTTGGCCTCGCCCGCTGTGATGCCCGTATCCACCGATCCTCGGCTGCCGCCGGCCAGGTACGAGACCAGGGACTGGACCAGCGGCACGTAGGCGGTCTTGAGCGGCAGGTTGCTCCAGGCGCTGTCGGCGCTCGTGGTGAGCACCAGGACACGGCCCTTGCCCACCTTCCTTTCGACCAGCAGCGGTTGCCCGTTGCCGAGGCGCATGAGGACACCTTCGCTGTTGATATTCGGGGTCACCAACTCGAAGTAGGAGGAAACCCTGGCCGAGCGCAGGGAATCCAGCAGGCGCTTGTCGCCGAATGCCGCCAGCGCTGGATGAGGCGTGTCCACTTCTTCCACACCGACGTTCTGGTCCAGGGGCACCCGCCGCCGTTCGCCCAAGATGCCGGGCAGGAGCGACGTGAGACCGCGCAGGTCCGGCAGGGGGACGCCCGGGACTGCCAGGGGGCCGCGCCATAGGAGCGTGTTATACTCCTGCGCGATCACCCGGTCGCCCAAGGCCAACAGCAAGCCGCCGCCGCCCTCCACGAAGGCCATGAGCCGTTTCGCGAGGTCCAAGGTCATGTGCGGCACGTTGGCCAGTACCACGACCTGGTAGCTTTCGGGGTTCACCTGCTCCAGCGCCCCGGAAAGGATCACCTCCGGCAGCAGCACGGAGTTCGCCAGGTCGCCCGTGGGATTGAGGGCGCGGCTCAGGAAGAAGGTCTCGCTCGCCACCAGGGCGCGCTGGGGGTCTCCGTCCACCAGCAGCACGTTCAGGCGGTCACGGGTATGGATGGTGAAGTAGTGGCGCCGATTCCCCGAAAATCCGTCGCCGTGGAGCGAGACGTAGCCGGAATGGCTCCCCGGCCGCTCCAGATTGAAACGGAAACCCACCGTGGACTCCGCGCCCTCCGCCAGCGTCACCTGCTTCTCGTCGCGCACCTTGTCGTCAATGGTGAGGCGCGCGGTGACGTCCGGGATCTCGCCGGCGCCGAAGTTCACCACCGTGGCGGCGAGCTCGATGTCGAGTCCCGGAGCCACGTGCGCGGCGCGTGCCTCCAGTCCTTTGATGGTCGCGCTCGGCGGCGTTTCGACGGCGCCCACGGTGACGATCTTCACCGGCACCGTGGGGTCGTACTCGCCCACGGCCGGCAAGGACAGCCGGTCCCAGCCCGCTACGCCGAGGTCCGTGACCACCCAAAGCGCCTTCTGTCCGCCGGCCCCGCGCAAGAGTCCGTAGGCGGTGCGCAACGCGCCCGTGAGGTCCGCGGTGCCGGCGGTGACGGCCAGAGGCCGCAGGTCCTTGAGCGTGGCTTCCTCGGGCGCCCTGAGCGCCGCCGCTGTCGAGCCGACGGGATTGGTGGCGATGACCGCCGCGCGGTCGCCCTCGTCCAGCGCCTCCAGGATGCGGGCTGCGGCTTCCTTGGCTTCGTCGAACGGGGCGCCGTCGTCGCGCACCTGCATGCTCTGCGAGTTGTCCACGATGATGGCAGTAGTGAGGGGCGCGCCGCGGGCCGCGAGACCGACCCCGGACTCCCACAAAGGATGCGCTAGCAACAGCGCCAGCAGGAGCACCGCCAGCGTGCGCACCGCCAGCAGGAGCCAGTTGCGCAGGTTGTAGGTGCGCGCCACGCGCCGTTGCGAGATGAGCACGAAGCGCACCGCGGGGAAGCGCAGGCGCTTCTGCTGGCGCCGGTTGAGCAGGTGGATCACCAGCGGGATCACGCCCGCCGCCAGGGCCACGAGGTAGAGCGGGTAGAGGAACGCCAGGTTACTTCCTCCAGCTCAGGTAGCTCACCAGGGCCTGGTCCAGCGGCGTGGCCGTGGACACCAGTTGGTAGTCGATGGCGTACTGGTGACAGCCCGACCGCAGCGTGTCGATGTGGTTCGTCACGACTCGCCGGTACTCCGCCTGGATGGCCTTGGGATCGGCGGTGACCCGGAGTCCCGGGTCCTCGATGTCCTCGAACCGGGTGTTGCCCGAGAAGGGCAGGGTCAGCTCGGTCTCGTCCATGACGTGGAAGACCAGCACGTCGTTGCCCTTGAAGCGGAACAGGCGCAGCCCCTGGAGCACCGACTCGGCGTCGTCCAGCAGGTCCGACACCAGCACCACGAGACCCCGCCGGCGGATGCCACCGGCCACCTCCAGCAGCACCTTGCCCACGTCGGTGTCGCCACGGGTGGTCTCGGCCTCGAGCCGCTGCAGCAACTCCACCACGTAGCCGCGCGTGGCCTTGGGCGGAAGCTGCGAGTCGATGCGGTCGGAGAAGGTGGTGAGCCCGGCCGCGTCCTGCTGGCGGAGGATCAGGTAGGCCAGCGACGCCACCAGGATGCAGCCGTACTGGAACTTGGTGAGGGCGCCGGAGGCATAGTCCATGGAGCCGCTCACGTCCAGCAGCAGATGCGTCTTGAGGTTGCTCTCGTCTTCGAATTCCTTGATGAAGAGGCGGTCAAGCTTGCCCAGCGCCTTCCAGTCGATGCGCCGGATCTCGTCGCCGGGGGAGTACTCGCGGTGCTGCTCGAACTCGACGCTGAACCCCTTGGCGCGGCTCCGGTGAAGGCCCGCCATGACGCCTTCCACGACCCAGCGCGCCTTGAGGTGCAGGTTCGACAACCGCGCCAGCACGGCGGGGTCGAAGTAGCTTTGTTCGGAGGTGGCCATGAGCCCGGAATACGGCGTCAGTTAACCACCTTCATGCGGTGAACTCAAGGCGGCCCAAGCGCCTTCGGCGCCGCTCCGACGAGCCTCCGGCGGGCAAGCGAGACCGCCCCCGTACCGTGCGGCCGCCGTTGCCGCTGAAGGCCGCCCGCGTCCCTCGAAATATGCGGGCCGCGGCCGGCGTGCTAAGATACGCCGCAATGGCGGCGGCCGAGGCGCTGGCCTTGCCACGTCGCCTGAACCGGGTGACCGGCTCATGGAACGGAACACCGGACTTCGCGCCATCGGCAGGGATCGGCTGGTGCTGCTGGGGTACGTCACCGGCGGGCACTTCGCGGTGCACTGGTTCGGCCAGCTCTTCCCTCTTATCCTGGAGCCTCTCAAGGTGGCTCTGCGCCTGAGCTATGTCCAGGTGGGGGCGCTCACGACCATGCGCGAGTTGACCACCGGGCTCGTGAACCTGCCCGCGGGACTCCTCGGCGACCGCCTGGCGCGGCATCGCACCGCGATCCTGTCCTCGGCCCTCCTCGCCATGGGATTGGCCTATTTCATCTTCGGCGTGGCCTCCGGCTACCTGTACGCCCTGGCCGCGGCCGGGCTGGTGGGAGCGGGCATCGCCCTCTGGCATCCCACGGCCATGGCGTCCCTCTCCAGCCGCTTCCCGGAACATAGAGCCACGGCCTTCGCCGTGCACGGCATGGGAGCCACCGTCGGCGACACCCTGACGCCGGCGGTGGTAGGGCTCCTTTTCGTGCTGTATCCGTGGCGTCCCGTCATGACGCTGCAACTCCTTGTGGCGGTGCTGGTGGGCATTCCCCTGTGGCTGGGCTTGCGCGGAGTGTTTCGTACGCACGCCGCCGCGTCCGGTGCCGGAGGAGGCCAGGCGGCGGCTCTGGGAGAATTCCTGCGCAATCCGGCGTTCCTCGGTATGGCGTTGGCCAACGGCCTGATGAACACCGGCCGCGTGCTGGTAATGACGTTCTTCCCGCTCTACGTCATCGAAACACTCGGTTACACGTACAGGGGAGTGGGCAACTACTACGCGCTGCTGCACGCCATGGGCACGGTGTCCCAGCCGTTCCTCGGATACCTTTCGGACCGGCTGGGACGGAAGTGGGTGCTGGTGCCCGCGTTTCTCATGCTGGCGGTGCTTTACACGCTCGTACCCATGGCGGCTCCGGGCATCCCCCTGGGCATCGTGGTGACTCTCATCGGCCTGTTCTTCTACACCCTGACCAACGTCACCGCCGCCGCCATCGTGGACGTGGCCGGTTCCCGCATCCAGGCCACCTCGCTGGGGATCACTTTCCTGTCCAACAGCATGTTCACCTTGCCCGGACCGGTGATCGGCGGCTACCTGGTGGAGCACTACGGGATGGGCTCGGTGTTCTACCTGTGCGGCGCCCTGTTGCTGGCGGCCGCGGTGGTGATCACGCCGCTAAAGCTTTACCGAGGCTGGGGGCGGTGACCGGTCTGCTTCCATCGGTGTGTCCCGAGCCCGCGGGCGGGACCGGGACAAGGTGTGACGGGCACGAGTCATGACTTCCTGGCCGTCTCCGGCACGAGACATGGAACTCACGCGCGATGCGGTCCACGTGTGGCGTACGGCCGTCGAGGTCGCTCCGGCCCGTCTGGCTCCGTTCCGCGATGTCCTGGCTCCCGACGAGCGTGCGCGGGCGGCCCGGTTCCTCTACGAGGAGGACCGGCGGCGGTACACCGTGGCCCGCGGCGTGTTGCGGACCCTCCTGGGGCGTTACCTCGGCATGGATCCGGCGTCCCTCGAGTTTCGTTACGGCGCCCATGGCAAGCCGTCGCTGGGGGAAACCCCTGTTGGCCGCGACGTGCGTTTCAATCTGTCCCATTCCTATGGATTGGCCCTGCATGCCTTCACCGTGGGCCGGGAGGTCGGCGTCGACGTGGAGCGCATCCGCCCGAGCACCGACGTGACGGGAGTCGCGCGGCACTCCTTCTCGCCGGCGGAAGTCGATGCCCTGATGGATCTCCCCGCGGGACGACGGCGCGAGGCCTTCTTCAACTGTTGGACCCGCAAGGAGGCGTTCATCAAGGCGCACGGCGAGGGCATCGCGCTGGGCCTGAGCCGGTTCGACGTCACGTTGCGTCCGGGCGACCCGGCGGAGTTGTTGCGTTTCGACAACGACCCGGCGGAAGCGGCGCGGTGGTCCATGTGCGCGTTGGATGTGAGCGAAGGTTACAAGGCCGCGCTGGCGGTGGAAGGCGAGGGGTGGCAACTCAGGTGCTGGGAATATCCCGTTGACGGGGTTATGTGAAACAGGGCACCGTGTCGCGGCCCGGCGAAACAACGCAACAAGACCAGGGAGGAAGACAGCATGGCACGCATCCCGAAGATCGAAAAAAGAGAAGATTTGAGCCCGGAGCACCACGGGGTGTTCGACGCCATCGCGGAGAGCCGCGGCCAGGTGCAGGGGCCGTTTCCCATGCTCCTGCACAACCCGGAGCTGGCCGGCCGCGTGGCGCATCTCGGCGCCCACGTGCGCTTCGAGATGGGGCTTTCGCAGAAGCTCAAGGAGCTGGTGATCCTCACCGTGGCGCGGGAGCTGGACTGTGGCTTCGAGTGGTCGGTGCACGCCGGACACGCGCGCGCCGCGGGAATCTCCGACGAGTGCATCGAGTCGATCCGCGCACGCACGGAGCCGTCGGGGCTCACCGAGGAGGAAGCCGGCATCCGCCGCTACGCACGGGAGTTGCTGCGCTCCCACCGCGTCAGCGACGCGGCGTTCGCGGCGGTGGAGAAGAGTTTCGGAGCGCGGGGATGCGTGGAACTGTCCGCGCTCGTCGGCTACTACGTCTTGCTGGCCTGCGTCCTCAACTCCATGGAGGTGGAGCCGGCCGCGGGCGGCGCGGAGCTGGATCCATCGTGATATCGCGGGCGCAACGTGTCGGGCCGTGCGGCTCTTCATGGCTCGGTTCGGCGAAACCTTCGAGCATTTTGACGACGGACGGAGCGAAATGAGCGACAGACCCAATTTCCTTTTCATCATCACCGATCAGCACCGGGCGGACCACCTGGGTTGCTACGGCAATCCCGTGGTGCGGACGCCGCACATCGACGCCCTCGCGGCCGCCGGGACCCTTTTCGAGCGGTTCTACACGGCTACGCCCATCTGCATGCCCAACCGGGCGACGCTGATGACCGGGCGGATGCCGTCGCTTCACGGGGTGCGGCACAACGGCATTCCGCTCTCCATGGAGGCGACGACGTTCACCGACATCATGGCTTCGGCCGGGTATCACACCGCGCTCATCGGAAAATGCCACCTCCAGAGCATCAAGGACGACCGCCCGGTGGTGGGCATGCCGGAGCCGGACCCGAGCCGCGCCCGGCCGCCGCAACATCTCCGCGAGGCGCGGAAGGACGTCGGCGGGCGCTACGACCAGGAGCTGCCGTCCACCTGGGCGCGGGACCCGGAGTTCGAGCCGGTGTTTCCCTACTACGGGTTCCAGCACGTGGAGCTGTGCATCAAGCACGCCGACCAGGTGGTGGGGCACTACGACCGCTGGCTGCGCGCGCGTCACCCCGACCCCGACTCCCTTCGCGGGCGCACCCACGAGCTTCCCGGCCACGGTTACGAGGCGCCCCAGGCGTGGCGCACCCGCGTGCCCGAGGAACTCTATCCCACGAGCTACGTGGCCGAGCGCACCATGGCGTTCCTGGAAGAACACGCGCGCTCCGGCCGGCAACGGCCCTTCTTTCTCCAGTGCTCGTTTCCGGACCCGCATCACGCGTTCACCCCGCCCGGCCGGTACTGGGACATGTACGACCCCGAGGAGATCGTCCTGCCGGGCTCCTTTCACCACGGCGAGCAACCGGTGCTGCCGCATCTCGCGCGGCTCTACGAGGAGCGCGACCGGGGCGAGGCCAACCGCGACGGCCAGCGCACCTTCGCCGTCACGGCCAAGGAAGTGCGCGAAGCCATCGCCCTCACCTACGGCATGATCACCATGATCGACGACGCCATCGGCCGCATCCGGGCGCGGCTGGAGGAACTGGGCCTGGCCGACGACACGGTGATCATCTTCACCAGCGACCACGGCGACTTCATGGGCGACCATCAGCTCCTGCTCAAGGGCGCGCTTCATTACCGCGGCTTGGTGCGCGTGCCGTTCATCTGGGTGGATCCGGCGACGGAGGCGAGGGGCGTGGTGAATCCAGGGCTGTGCGGGACACTGGACCTGCCCAGCACCCTCCTGGACCGGGCGGGGCTGGAGGGGCACAACGGCATGCAGGGGGTAAGCCTCCTGCCCGCCATGGACGGCGGCGCCACGGGCTATGACTCGCTGCTCATCGAGGAGCACCAGCGCCGCGGCTACATGGGCCTGCCCAACAACTTCCGCGCCCGCACCCTGATCACGCCCGACCGCCGGCTGACTCTGTACGAAGGCGCCGGCTGGGGCGAGATCTACGACCTCGACAACGACCCGGACGAGGTGCGAAACCTCTGGGACGAGCCCGGCGCCCAACGCGCCGAACTCCTCGAAGCCCTCGCCCGCAGGATGATGGCCCTCACCGACACGAGTCCCCTGGCCACGCACCACGGACCGTAGGAGTCCGAGTCGGCGGAGGGTGCCGCGCCCTGGATCGCCTGGGACAGTGCCTGTCGTTCCTGCGCTCGGTGTACCGCAGGCCCTGCGTGGACCACGAGGGTCTGCGCAACCCGGTGGAGCAGTGGCTTGCGGCCGGGGGCGCTACCACCGGAAGACCCGGAAGCGGATATCGTCTCCGGCCGAGGTGATGCCGTGCTGGCGCAAGGGGATGGCGGCGGCGGTGCCGAACCCGGTGCACCTGGACGTGTTGCTGTTCGGGCTCTACACGGGGATGAGGCGGGGAGAGATCATGCCGCTTCGGTGGGAGAACGTGGATCTGGAGAAGGGGCTGTTCCGGGTGGAGGAGCTTCAGAGGCACTACGAGGCCATCGGGCTCACCTACAGTGACATTCCTCAACAACCCTCATCCTCACTTCCAAGCCCCTTCCCGCTTGCCTCCCGGGCTCAGGTCGGCGGAGCGGGACGTGACCGTGAACAGGACGATCGTGGTTGCGGTCGGGGCCGCTCTCGTCGCGGCGGCGGCCTGGGCCATGTGGCCGCGCCATGGCCACAAGGCTCAAACCGTCGGCAACGCCGGTGCCGCTGGCTCGGTCGCTTCCGTCGAGGGAACGCGCGGCGAGGCGTTGTTCAATCAACGGTGCGCCGTCTGTCACGGCCGAAACGCAACGGGATCGGCCCAGGGCCCGCCCCTGGTGCACAGAATCTACGAGCCGGGCCACCATTCCGACATGTCGTTTCTGCTGGCTGTGCGAAGGGGTGTTCGGGCGCACCACTGGAGGTTCGGCAACATGGCTCCCGTTCCGGGGCTTTCGGAGGCGGACGTGAGGGAGATCGTGCGTTACGTGCGCGCGCTACAGCGGGCGAAGGGCATCTATTGAGGACACGGAGGACACCGTGGGCGGAACCAAAACACCTGCGCGGTTTGCCACCGGTCTTTCCGCACGAAGAAGTGATATGCCGCTTCGCGGCTGAACAGATGCGCAGAACTGCGCATTCCTGCGAGAGCGCGTCCATCTCCACACGGCGCGCAGTCATGGCCGGTGCGGCGGATTTCTGCCGGCCTGGATTTGGCGGATGCGGTCCGGCCAGGTGGAGCGGATGTAGGAGAGCACGTCCCAGATATCGTCGTCGGTCATGGCGTCGCCGAGGCCCGGCATGCCGCTCTCGATCCCGACGATGCCCCGGGCCTCCATCAGGGCGGTGCCGCCCAGTTTCGTGTAGTCGAAGAGAAGCTTGTTGTCGTGATGCCAAGTATGGCCGCTCGCGTCGTGCGGCGGCGCCGGCAGGACGCCGTCCTTGCCGGGTCGCCGCCAGTTCGGCTGCCCTTCGAGGTTGGCGCCGTGGCAGGAGGCGCAGTGCTGCTTGTAAAGCGCCTGCCCGTTTCGAATGTCGCGGTCGTCGAGTTCGTGACCGGCAAGGGCCAGACCGGACCAGAGCAGGACGAGAATCGGCAGGGCCCCCTTCATGCGACTTCCACCCATGTCTTCATCCCGGACGCTTGGTGCGCGAGGGTGTGGCAGTGCAGGAGCCATTTGCCGGGATTGTCGAATACACAGAGGATGTCGCGGCTCCGGCGCGGATCGACCAGCGTCGTGTCGCGGTAATCGCCGAGCGAACCGTCTTCGCGCAGTTCGTGGAAGTGATGGCCATGCAGGTGGATGCCGTGCGGGAAGGCGGTGTCATTGCGCAGGGTGATGCGGGCCGTCTCGCCGCGCGAGAACCGCCGCCACGGCGCATCGGGCATGCCGGAGCGGTGGTTGAAGGCCCATAAATCATCGCCTCCGTGACGTCCGCCCATGGCGCCGCCCTGCATGGCAAGCGTAGGCGGGTCGCCGTCCTCCGGTCGGGCGCCGGGGTGCGGGGAGCCGGGAGCGAGACGACCGCGCCCGCGGTGGGGGCGGGATTCGAGCCCTCCACGGCGATGGCGCCGAGTCCGTAAAGACCCTCGCGCGTCCGAAGGGCGAAGGACACCGGCCCCGTCACGTCGAGAATGACGTCGGTCCGCTGGGCCGGGGCGAGCAGCAGGTCTCCGAGCAGCGACGGTTCGGCGAGCGGCATCCCGTCATGGGCCACGACCTTGCCGGTTCCTCCGCCGATCCGTACCGCGAACATCCGCGCCGTGGCGGCATTGATCAGCCGCAGGCGGACGCGGTCGCCGTGCCGGACCGTGGCCCCCGAGAACAGGGCGCGGGCGACGTTGCCCATCCGCCCGGCATGAGAGAAGTCGTGGCGGTTGCCGAAGCTCTCATGCAGCGCGCCGTTGCGTTCCAGCCGCCAGTCGTCGAGGACGACGGTAATGTCGCGGTCGACGGTGGGCGGGTCCCGCTCCTCGACGATCAAGGGGCCGTAGAGCCCCCTCGCCACCTGTTCCCAGGAGCGGTGGTGGGCGTGGTACCAGTAGGTGCCGGCATGGGGGACGTCGAACGCATAGCGGAAGGTCCCGCCGGGTCGCACCGCCGCCTGCGTCAGGTCCGGCACCCCGTCCATCGCGTTGTCGAGATGGATGCCGTGCCAGTGGATCGTGGAGGCCTCGCCCGTTCCGTTCTCGAAGGAAACGGAGAGCCGGTCTCCTTGGCGCACGCGGAGTTCGGGGCCGGGGGTCGATTCGTTGAACCCGAGCATGGAGGTGGGCCGGTCGTCCTCGGGCAGGATCCTGACGGTGACCGGCCCGGCCTTCAATCGCAAGGGCGCTGTCGTCCAGCCGGTCGTCGGGAACAGGATCGACGCGGCCGAGCAGGCAAGGAATTGCCGTCGATTCATGGACTGCCTGGCCTCTCGACGATCTCCTTCTGGGTCTTTTCCAGGTTGATCATGATTGCTCATGATCCGTCTCAGGCCTTGAGAATGCTGTTGGGATGCTGCTCATCCGGCTCCCCGGCCGGCGCCATGCGGAACGTCCTGGCCCAGCCAGCCAAGGCGGCCGAAGAAGTCCCGGCGGCTCCAGATGCCTCGCTCAGTTTTCCGTTTCTCGCTCGTAGCCGTCGCGTTTCTACTTCTTCTTGAATCAGCCTATCACCGGCCCCCCACTATGCAAGCCCAATCGGCTACCCTCGGACAACGTTCTTCACGGTGACCGGAAGCGACGGAAGGAGAGGGACATTGACTTGGTGGTGCCGATCCGCATGGTCACCGGGGAGTTGAACCACCCGATCTTCGTCGCCTGTCCAGGCGCCGGCGCCCCGCCCCGCTCCTGACTTGCGCCGACGGTCGACGGCAGGTCAGCGATGGCGATCGACGTAGGCCCGCAGCCGCGCCGCCTCGTCGGCCGCCGCGGGATCGCCTTCCACCTGGTACAGACGGGTACGAACCACGAACAGGTCCATGTCCTCCTCGCTCGGCGGCGAGCCCCTCTCGATGATCTCCCGCACCTTCCGAGGGAAGAAGCTGCCCCAGTCCGGCTGGCGGCCGTCCACGTCGGTGAAGCCGTACTCCTTCGCCAGCCCCCAGCTCGAGAACAGGCCGCCGCTTCTGGCCCCGACGTCCTGGTCGGCGGCCAGCGCCGCCACCGCTCGCCCTAGGTAGCACGGCGTTTCGGATTCGGCGAAATACGGATCCTTCTCGATGGCATCCCGCCAGTTCGCCTCGGTGACCCCGCAGTGGTCGAGCACCGCCTCGGACCGCATGAACCCCGGTGTGAGCGCCACCGCCGTCACCCGGTGCGCGTGCAGGTCGGCCGCCATCGCGTAG
>JAPPNE010000010.1 GCA_028818775.1 Deltaproteobacteria bacterium
GCAGGATCTCGTCCATCACCGCGGTCTTCATCCCGGCCCGTCTGAGTTGCTCGAAAGGCTTGCCCGCCTCCACCGCACCCAACTGCTTTTCGTCTCCCACCAGTACCACACGGGGAACCCGGAGCGTGGTCGCTGCCCTGAGCAGTCCGCGCATCTGTTCGCTTGAAGCGAGCGAGCTCTCGTCCACCACGAGCACTGTCTTCGAGAACGAGGCGCGCAGGCCGCGAAGTCCCTTCGGCGTGCCTCGGCCTTCGCCAATACCCGCATGTTGCGCAAGGAACCGTTGCAGCGTCTCCGACCCGATCCCGGACTCCCGCTCCAAGGTGCGCGCAGCCGAGGCCGACGGAGCCAGCCCCAGCGTCCGGTAGCCCCGGCTCCCCAGGAGCGCCCGGAGCCTGTCGAGCATCGTCGTCTTGCCCGTCCCGGCGTACCCCTGCACTCCCACCACCCGGTCACTGGACGTAAGGATCATCCTGACCGCTTCCTTCTGTCCCTCGTTCAGGCGGCCCCGGTGCAGTTTCGTCGCGGCGATCCAGCCGCGCATGATCGCCTTCCCGGATCCCTGGCCGGCCTGCATGAGCGCGATCGTCTCCGACTCCCGCGCCAGTGCCGCGTCCGTGGTCCAGTGTCTTCCGTGTGCGAGGCCCGTTGCGGCGTGGAGGCCGCCGCCCTCTTCGAGTGAGGAGATGACCCGCTCCGCCGCCTCTGCCGTCACGGTGCCCGGCTCCCGGGCCAGCGCCGCCGCAAGAAGATCTCCGTGGGCGAACACCGCCCGGCGCTCGGAGAGGTGCTCCACTGCCCACCTCGCGGCATCGCCCGCCTCGTTGCCCCGGTCCGAGAACAGGTCCGGCGCCGGGCGTTCCCGCTCCGCTCGTCTTGCCTTCGCGCGCACCGCGTCGGCCGAGAACCCGAACTCCGCCGCCTGCCGCTCCCATGAGCGTCGCAGTTCCCCCTTGTCCACGTCCCGTTTCTTCGCCCGCGTCATCAACGCCGCGCGGTCCGCCAGCTTCGGGTTCTCCATCGGCGCTCCTTCATCCCGCGCCAGCATCGCGGCTTCGATCTCCGCCCGCCGTGTCGAGAACCCCTCCACTACTTCCCGTGACACCCCCGAGATCTCGAACCTGCCGTCCGGGTGGGTCCTCTCGATCCCGTACCCCAGGTGCTTGAGACCACGGGCAAGCTCTGCCCGGTAGACCGCGCCCATCGCCATCTTGTTCCGGTAGAGACCGTCGTTGACCATGGTCCTCCATTTGGAATCGTCCCCCTGGACCATGTTCGCCACCACCGCATGGGTGTGGAGCTGCGGGTCGAGGTTGCGGGAGGCGTCGTGGCGGAACGTTGCGGCCACCATCTTCTGGCCGTCGGCGTGGACCATTGCCCCGCTGGCCTTGTCCTGAATCCGGGTTTCGATGGCGTTCCGCTCGATCCAGGAAAGGGTCCGAGTGACGGCCCTGTCGTGGACGGCGACGATCCGTTCGTCTCCTCCCACCAGCGCCATGAGAGACACCGACTTCGGCGCCGAAAGGGTGACGTCCCGGCCCGGCCGATGGCGGGTCTCCCCGTCTCGGCCGCGCTTGCCCAGGTGCGGCCCGCCCGGCACCCTGCCTTCGAGCACGCCCTGGAAGACGTCCGTATCCACCGGACCCGAGAGTCCCAGCGCCTCGGCGCCCTTGCCGGCCCAGGCGCTCGCTTCCCTGTGCGCAGGGTCGTTCCTGGCGTAGTAGCCGTCCTTCTCGAAGTACGCCACGCCCTGTGACGGCGAGGCAATCACGCCGATGGAGGCTACCATCCGGGCCTCCCGCCGAGGGGTTGTTCTTGCCGGCCTCGTATGTCCATGAAGCCCGAATAGCTACTTTCTTGGCGTAGAACAAGGCCGCAACGGGCCGGTTTGCAGCTCTGTCGTTGCATGGCGTCAATTGTCCATGTAACCCTCCGGCCGGACGTGCGGGTACTGCGAGCGAGGTTGCTTGTGAGAGGGAGTCTACGGTAAGTTTTCGTCCGAAGCACTTCAGTGATGTCTGATCAATGAGAAGTTGTTCGAATTCTTCCGGAGGATCGCCAACCGGGCACAGCCGTCGCGCAAGGCGCCGGACGAGTTGGTACCTCAGACGCCTCAGGCCAGGGACGAGAGCAGTTCCGTCGAGGGTAGCACCGCCGAAGCTGTACGCGAGTTCGAAGTCGTAGAAACGTCAAAAGGTCGGTTTCACCTAGCCGGTTTCGGCGTCAACTGCGGGGGAACTGATCGAAATGAAAGTTTCGTCTTCGTCGTCCGCGACCGGTACGGCCGTGAGGTGGCGCGTTCCTTGCCCACCACCGCTCGACAAATATCGATCGCCGAGCGCGGCCGGCGAGACTACGATGCCAATCGCTTCCATCAAACAGACTTCTTCAAAAGGGCTGTCAAGGGTAGCCCGGCACCGGCTTCGGCATTTGCGCGCAGGTGTCGATGGACGTTCCGGTAGAGGATGACATGAACTGTCGTCGTTCTTGAAGGGCGATTTCGTGGCCATGGCCGCGTCCAGGCAGGTTTCCGCCCGTGCCCAGACGTCCATGTATGGTCGAGGGATCCGCTCAACTGTGCAACCACGCCGATGATGAACGAGCCCGTCACGTTGCGATGCCGTCGGGAGGGGGCGTCTATACCATCGATTACGTTACTCAAGGGGCAGGACGCTGCCGTCCGCGACATGGCAAAAGCGGCCTTTGACACTCAAGTGGAAATCGGCGAACTGAAGGCATGGCTTGAAGACGTGTTCCTGGACGCCTACGCAAGAGGGTACTACAAGGGACTGACACGGGATCAAGGCGTGGACGCACCTTGGTCCGCTATTCCAACCAAGGCTGGACCTTTGAGACATAGAATTTTTACAGTCCTTGGGATTCTCAGCTTTGCGCGCATCTCCTGGCTGTTCAATTTCTCAAGGTCTTTGCTGCAGTTGTCAATGCTAGCGTATCCAACGACGGCCAAGTCCTTGACGCGGTCGCCCTTGCACATTGCGCACGCATCTTCGTAAAGCTGGTAGCCAAGCATCACATACTCAAATAGCTTGAGGGTGGTTGCTGCATTTATCGGCCTTGCGTGTGGAAAGACGCGATCTCGCCAATCGTCGTCGTTTTGCGCCAACGCACTGCCCGCAAGCACAAGGACGGGCAGCAAAGCTACAATCAATAAATTTTTCATGTTATATCCCTTTTCCGATTTTGGCAGTCGGACAACCCGCAAAAAACCGAAGTGTGCCCACGAGGCTGCCAGTGGTGGATTTCGAAGCTTCCAATGGTTGGCGGTGACCCGTCTTCAGCTTGTTGCTCGCGTGTTTGGTTCGCTCTTCTCCGCTCACGTCGGCTTCGTCAACCTACATTGACTTACTGAACGGGCTTTTCTGTCTTCTTGTTATCGCGTGTCTGTCGGATTAGTTCTGGGCGAGCCGTCTGGCCTTTTGGTGAACCCTTCGAACAGACCCTCGAGTCTGGCCATGCGTTCACGTAAGTCGGCTACATCGCGGCGGACTTCTGCGATGGCCGCGCCGGTGGAATACTGGCCGGTGACGACAAATGAAGCCAAGCCGATGATGAGAATGCCGAGAGTGGCCCCTACTCCCACGATTGCGACGGTTTCCTGTTTCCAAGCCATGGCTTGAAGCTACCGCGACGCGGTAAGGGAGTCAAGGTGGGGAGTCCTCAAGTCCTTGATGGTCCTTGGTAGGCATAATCATGTCAGGTTCTACTAATGGCCAGACGTCCTGAAGAAGTAGGCGGCGAACTCGCCCGGCCGAGTCGGGATAGCGGAAGACTCCGAGCCGGCCGGGGGAGTCTCGGCGGTTCTACTTGAACTGCGCCTTTCGTTGCCGGACTTAGGCCGGTCCGGGGTGGGAACGATCTTCTCGACGGTGATCCGTTGCCCCCGAATGAGGATGGTGACTTCGTCCGGGTCGAAGTTCATGTCGGTGAGAAGGATGGTGAGCCACTTCTCCATCTTGTTGGGCTTGGCGGATGTGACGTACTCGTACTTGCGCACGGCCGGGTCCGCGCTCAGAAGCGTGTGGCTCTTGTAGCCCGGGAACTCGTCGGCCATGACGCCGATGATGGTGAGGGCCTCGCGCCTTTCGAAGTACCGCAGCATCACCGTGTAGGGGGTCTGCATGCCGTGGCCGCTGTCGCCCTGCGCCATGCGGCCGGTTCCTGTAACCGGTCGTTCCGCGCCTCCGCTCCCGCCCGCCCGTGCGCCGCTGGCCGAGACGTCGCGGTAGCGGGCGAACTTCCTGGCGAGCACGACGCCGAGGCTTCCGGCGACGGGCGTGGTCCCCACCACCTCGGTGATGCAGAGCTTATCCTGCAGGCAGTCTTGCGGTGCGGCGGACTCCTGCCGGGGCATCTCGAAGGTGTCGATGAACTCGTTGGCCTTGACGGCGTAGCTCTCGTCGATATGGGTGCGGACCTTGGTGAGGCCGCGCAGATCCTTGGCCGCGGCGTGGATGCGGAAGGCCGTTTGGCCGACCTGCACAACCGCGTGCACTCGGGAGCGTACTGGCCCGAGCTGGGAATCCGACACCCGTGGCCCGACCAACGATTTGCCGTCAGCGCTAGTTGGGGCGCAACCCAAGGGAGGAGCCGGATGCCTTAGCGGGCACGTCCGGATCTGCGCGGGGGGCGCCGGGCAACCGGCGTCCCTACCGCAATTGTCCACGGATACCGACTCTTCGTCCACCATGCGGAAGCCCGTGCGCTTCATATCGTGCTTGAGCTCGGCCAGCACGCGCTTGAAGATGTCGCTGCTGCGCTTGACGGTGGTCTTGTCCTCGTCCTCGCCAGCCACGAGCACGGGCACGTTGTTGTACTCGGTGTGGACAACGGTGGGGCCGCAGGCCGAGAGCACGATTGCCAGGGCCAGCACCGTGATGCCGAGGGCCGTCCGAGTCATTTTCAAGAAGAGATCGAACATGGTTGCCTCGTAAGCGGTGCCGCTGGGGCACGTTGACTTTTGGGAGAGTCGTGGGTGAAGGCCCAAGGCAGGAGTTCGTCGATGCGTGAGGCGCGATGCCCTTGAGGGTAGCCATGAGGTAGGCGTAGGGCCTGACGCCGTTCAACTTGGTGGTCTGTAAGGCTATATGGCCCCAGGCGTAGGTCACCGCGACGGCGACGAAGCAAAGAACCGATCCTTGCCCACTGCTCCGGGAGGATGCGGATACGCATGTTCCGGGTTTTGTCGGTGATGTCGGTCATGGTGTGCCGCCCAAACTCTCGCTATTTCCCGTCACGAACGAAGCGGAACTTCATCGAACTCTACACAAGTAGGGCCCGATGCGCGAACTAAACTTACCCGGGTTCCGGGTAGTGGAGGAGGGGATCTCGAAGGCGTCGACCGTCACACGGAAGACCGGCCCTGGCACAAACTGCGACCATGCAGAGGATACCCTACACGCCCTCCTGACGCTACACGTCCCACTCCGGTGATAGGAGCGCTAACATCCTGATAAAGCGCGAGAATCCGGCTGGCACAGAATAGATCCAGCCGGTCGCGTTTCGTGCCATCTCTTCCCGGCATGCCAGAAACGCTCACGGCTACGATCCATTATGGTGCGGGAGCATCACTTCGCAGCCCTTCGCAGCCTCTGCGATCTCTGCACCACCGGTGCGTGGGGTGTGAGGAGAAAGACTCCGCATGGAGTCAGATGGGCGCTTGTGCCCTGCACACCGTCATCGGCCGGAACAGCCGGCGCCGCAAGGGGTTGGAGCCTTCGCGGCGATTGAGCGAGACGACCGGGCCGCAG
>JAPPNE010000011.1 GCA_028818775.1 Deltaproteobacteria bacterium
GGAAACTCTCCACCAGCAGGGTGATGCCCACCAGCAGGCACACGGCCATGGCCAGGGACGACACCGAGAACGAGGTGTTGGCCAAGGTCGCCCCGAGGCTCCGGACTCCGTAGCGGAACCCGAAGTCCGGGATCCGGACCCGCGCGGTCAGGCGCTGGACCAACCACGGGGCGAGGAGCGGCAGGCACAGCATCACGGCGGTGGAAAGGACGAAGCCCGTGAGCCGCCAGCGCCAACCGATCAGCCAGTACCACGCCAGCGCCCCGACGACGAGCACGAGGCCGAGACGGAAGAGCACACGGACGCCGGCCATCGTCGCGGACTGCGCCGGCAAGGTATCCAGCAGCGTCCGCGTGTCCCTGCGCCACACGTCCAGGGCGGGCAGCAAGGTGCCGCTCAGGGCGCCCCCCAGGCCCGCGAACACGGCCAGTGCGAGGGTGCCGCGCGAGACCTCCAGCGACTCGATTTCCCGGAGCATGTAGACATTGGTCAGGGTGGAGCTCACCGCTTCCAGGTTCCAGACCGCGGTCCAGTAGCCCGCGAAGATTCCGATGACCACTCCCACGACCCCGAGCAACGCGGCCTCGCCCAGGATCAGGGCCAGTACCTGGCCCGGGGTTGAACCGAGGGACCGCAGCACCCCGAACTCCCTGCGCTGCCACACCAGGCAGGCGCGCATGCTGCTGAACACGAGGAACGTGCCCACCATGAGGCTCACCAAGCTCATGGCGGTAAGGTTCAACCGGAACGCGCCCAGGAGCTCCCGCGCCTGGCCGGTGCGCTCCGCCGGGGTCACCGCGTCCGCCCGGCCGCCGAGCCGGTCCTCGATGCGCGCCGCCAGCGCCGCGAGGTCGGCGCCCTCGGCGGCCGTTACGCCGATGCGGTGGAGGGTCCCGGCGCCGCCGAACAGGGACTGGGCGCCAGCGATGTCCATCACCAGCGCCCGCCGGTTTCCGGGCGCTCCCCAGCGCTCGAAGTCGATCAACGCCCCGACCCGTAGATCCCGTACGCCGGCGCCGTCACGGACCTTGAAACGGTCGCCCGGCACCCATCCCATGGCCCTTGCCAACTCCGGGGTCACCGCCGCCCAGCCGCGCCCGCCGACGGCCGCCGCACCCGGCGCGAATCCCGAAAATGCCTGCTGAAGGTCCGGGGCGGGCGCCAGCAGATCGACGCCAAGAAGCCGCGCGAACGTGCCGGGCCGTCCCTGCACCGCTACCGTGGTCTCGAAGACCGGCCAGGCCGCGGCCACGCCCGGGGTGCCCCGGACAAGCGGATAGGCCGAGTCGGGAAGGGTTCCGCCCTTGCCGGTGACGACGACGTCGGCGGCGCCGCCGATGGTATGGACGCCGGCGGCGAAAGAAGCCACGGCGCTCTGGTTGAGAATGCGGATGCTGATGACAGAGGCCACTCCCAAGGCAACGCCCAGCACGGTCAGCGCATAGAGCACCGGGTTGGTGCGCCAGTGGGCGGTCACGGTCCTGTAGAAATAGCGTACCATCACGCAAGGGCGCCTGATTCCGGCTCCAGGATGCCGCTATGGAGCCGCAGGATGCTGTCCGCCATGGCTGCCAGTTCGCGGCTGTGGGTGGCGTAGACCAGCGTCGCCTGCTCCTCCGCCACCATCCGCACCATGAGGTCCATCACCACCTGGCCGCTGGCGTCGTCCAGACTTCCCGTGGGCTCGTCCGCCAGCAACAGGCGCGGCCGCCGTAACAGCGCCCGGCAGATGGCCACGCGCTGCATCTCGCCGCCGCTCAGCCCGGCCACGGGATCGTCGGCGCGGTCCGGCAGGCCCACCCGCTCTAGCAGAACCGCCACCCGTTCCCGGAAAGAGCTTTCCCGGGCGCCGGCGATGAGCTCCGGCAGGGCGACGTTGTCCCGCACCGTCAGGTGCGGAAGGAGGTGGAACAACTGGAAGACGAACCCGATCTCGCGCCGGCGGAGCCGGGTCCGGGCGGTCTCGTTGAGACCCTCCAGGGGCGTGCCGCGCACCGCCACCGATCCGCGCGTGGGCACGTCGATGCCCGCCGCCAGGTGCAGCAGCGTGGACTTGCCGGTGCCGCTGCGGCCGACGATGGCCACGGTCCGGCCCGAGGCGATCTCGAAGGAGACGTCGCGCAGCGCGTAGCGCTCCGCGGAGCCCGCCCCGTCGTAGACCTTCGAGACGTTGACGAAGGTGAGCGCGGCCGGGTCCATCACCGCGCGCCGAGGACGTGGCGCAAACCTTCTTCCAGGGAGCCGTGGCGGTATGCATACCCGGCGGCCGTCAGGCCGGCCGGTTTGACACGGGTGCTGGCCAGGAGAAGCACGTCGGCCATCTCGCCGAAGGCCAGGCGCGCGGCGAACCCGGGCATGGGGAACAGGGTGGGACGCCGCAGCACACGGCCCAGCGTCTTGGTAAACTCGTGGTTGGTCACCGTCCCCGGGGCCACCATGTTCACCGGTCCGTCTACGGAATCCGTGGCAAGCAGGTGGGCGAGAGCCGCCACGGTGTCGTCCAGGGTGATCCAGCTCATGTACTGCCGGCCGTTGCCGATGATGCCGCCGGCCCCGAGCTTGAAGGGCGTGAGCATCTTGGCAAGAGCACCGCCGCCCGTGCTCAGCACCACGCCCAGGCGCGCGTGGACCACGCGGATGCCCTTCCCTTGCGCCGCTTCGGTGGCCGACTCCCACTCGCGGCACACGTCGGGCAGGAAACCGGCGCCGACCGGACTGGCCTCGGTGAGCTCCTCGTCGCCGCGGTCGCCGTAGAACCCGATGGCCGAGGCCGACACCAGCACCCGCGGCCGCCGCTCCAGGCCCGCCAGGGTCTCGGCCAGCAAACGCGTGCCGCGCACCCGGCTCTCCCGGATGCGGCGCTTCTTCTCCGCGGTCCACCGCCCGGTGGCGATGTTCTCGCCCGCCAGGTGGACCACTCCGTCGACACCCTCCAACGCGCCGGCGTCAAGCAGGCCGCCTTCCGGATCCCAACGCACGTCCCCGGCCTCGGGCGCGCTCCGCCCCAGCCGCACCACCTCATGGCCACCGCCGGCAAGCAACGGAACCAACGCGCCGCCCACCAGTCCCGTTGCCCCGGTCACGAGTATCTTCATCAGACGGCCTCCCTTCGTTACCCTGCCCGCATTCCTGAGATGTCAAGACTCGTCAGACAGAGCCTCGGGTACGTCATTCCCGCTTTCGCGGGAATGACGTATTGGGAGGTTGGCACCATTCTTGTCCGAGTGGAGTTTGGCACATCCTGTCTCGCGGGAATGACAGTATTGGGCCTCTACGTAAACTTCCAGTATCCCATGTTCCATAATAGCACCTCCGCCCGTTTTCCAAGGAACCCGCGCGCTGTTTGACTTAGTTACCTTGTCTCCTTAAACCTTCGTAGGCGAGGTTTGAACTACGTCACGCTGTCCGTCCTCTAACCATGCTGGAAGATTTGCTGAAAGACGTGGAGAAGCGCACCGGCTACTTCGGCGCCTACGGGGGTGCGTTCACGCCGGAGATCCTGCGCACGACGCTGGACGAGCTGATCGCGGCGTTCGAGGACGCGCGCCGGGACCCGTCCTTCTGGGAGGAGTTCCAGGCGGTCATGCGGTCCTACTCGTGCCGGCCGACGCCGATCACCCACCTGAAGAACCTCAGCGACACGCTGGGCGGGCCGCAGATCTATCTCAAGCGGGAAGACCTCAACCAGACGGGGTCGCACAAGATCAACAACGTCATGGGTCAGGGGCTGCTGGTGGCGCGCATGGGCAAGAAGCGCGTCATCGCCGAAACCGGCGCGGGGCAGCACGGCGTCGCCACCGCTACCATGGCCGCGCGGCTCGGGCTCGACTGCACCATCTACATGGGCGCGGTGGACGTGGAGCGGCAGCGCCCCAACGTGTTCTGGATGGAGCGGCTCGGGGCCAAGGTGGTCTCGGTGGAGGACGGCTCGGCGACGCTCAAGGACGCCATCAACCAGTGCCTGCGGGACTGGGCGTTCTCCATGGACGACACCCACTATGTGCTCGGCACCGCGTGCGGACCGCACCCGTTCCCGCAGATCGTCGCGTACTTTCAGCAAATCATCGGGCAGGAGTGCCGCGAGCAGATGACGGCCCTCACCGGGCGCCTGCCGGACCGAGTGTACTGCTGCGTGGGCGGCGGCTCCAACGCCACCGGCACCTTCCTGGGCTTCCTGGACGACACGGGCGTGGAACTGGTGGGCATCGAGGCCGGCGGCGAGGGGCTCGACACCGGGCGTCACGCGGCCCGGCTGGCGGGCAACGGCGGCTCTCCCGGGGTCGCCCAGGGATACAAGACCTACTTCCTCCAGGACGAGGAAGGACAGATGCGCCACACCCATTCGGTGGCCGCGGGCCTGGACTACATCGGCGTGAGCCCGATCCTGGCGTGCCTGCGGGAGACCGGCCGGGTGCGCTTCGAGGCGGCCACCGACGACGAGGTGCTGGAAGGGTTCCAGATGCTGCTGCAACGGGAAGGCATCATCGCCGCGCTGGAGAGCGCCCACGCCGTGGCCGGCGTCATCCGCGAGGCGCCGCGCATGCGCCGCGACCAGACCGTGCTGGCGACCCTGTCGGGCCGGGGAGACAAGGACATCTTCACCATCGCCGAGGCGCTGAATGACCCCGGCTGGCGGCGCTTCCTCGAGCGGAAGGCCGGCCGGTGAACCTGCGGAGCTACATACAGGACCGGCTCGGGGCGCGGAAGATCCTGCTCATGACCCACGTCATCGTGGGCTATCCGTCCCTGGACGTGAACTGGCGCATGCTTGAGGAGATGGAGCGCGCCGACGTGGACCTGGTGGAGCTGCAGATGCCCTTCAGCGAGCCCATCGCCGACGGACCGGTCTTCGCCCGCGCCAACCAGGAAGCCCTCAAGCAGGGGTTGTCCACGGTGCAGTACTTCGACTTCATGGCGCGGGCTACCCGGAAGTTCGAGTTCCCGCACCTGATGATGGGTTACTACAACACCGTGTTCCAACTCACCCATCGAACCTTCTGCGAGCGGCTGAGCAGGGCCGGAGGCGCGGGATTCATCGTGCCCGACCTTCCCATCGAGGAGTACCACGACCTCGCTCCGCTGAGCGAGGCCAGCGGGTTGACGCCCGTGGCGCTGTTCACGCCCACCAACACCGACGCGCGACTGGCCGAGATCGGCCGCCACGGCCGCGGCTTCATCTACGGCGTGGCCCGGCGCGGCGTCACCGGCCGGCGCACGGACCTCAAGGCCGGCATCGACGCGCTGGCGGCACGCTACCGCGCGGCCACGGACTTGCCCCTGGGTCTGGGCTTCGGCATCGCCGGCGGCGACGACGTGCGCCAGCTCCACGGAAGCTGCGAAATCGCCATCGTGGGCTCCGCGCTGCTGGAGCGCTGGGAGAAGGGCGGCGAGGCCGGGTACTCGGAGTTCCTCCAGGAGCTGCAGGAGGCGCGTTGCTGAGCGACAGCCCGCTGTTCTCCGGGCTGGGCAAGTGTCCCGTCCATGAACCGAGTGAATTACGAGCATGAAAGCGTCCTACATCCCTGAAACCGGCGGTCCGGAAGTCCTGACCTACGGCGACGTTCCGGAGCCCGAGATCGGCGCCGCCGATCTCCTGGTCCGCGTGAAGGCGGCGGCGCTCAACCGCCGGGACCTTTTCGCGCGGGAAGGAAGCCACGGCGTCAAGCCGCCGCTGCCACACGTGCCGGGGCTGGAGGTGGCGGGCGAGGTGGTGGAGGCCGGGTTGGAGGCGGACGGCTTCAAGGCCGGCGACCGCGTGCTGGGGCGCTGCCGGGGCGGCGGCTACGCGGAGCTGGCGCGGATGGAAGCCGCCGACGCCTACGTCTTCCCGGAGTGGATGTCCTTTGAGGAGGCAGCGTGCATCGCCGTGCCCTTCGGCACCGCCTGGCGCATGCTGGTGCGCCGCGCGCAACTCCAGCCGGGCGAAGACCTCCTGGTGATGGCCGCGGGCAGCGGCATCGGCAGTGGCGCCATCCAGCTCGGGAAGCACCTGGGAGCGCGGGTCCTCACCACCGCCGGCGCCCAGTGGAAGCTCGACAAGGCCGCGGAGCTGGGCGCCGACGCGGGCATCAACTACAAGGAATTCCCCGAGTTCAGCAAGAAAGTGCAGGAACTCACCGGCGGCGAGGGCGTGCACGTGATCTTCGAGCACGTGGGCGCGCCGGTGTGGCGTGAGTGCTTCGCCAGCCTCCGCCGCGGCGGCCGCTTTATCAACTCCGGGGTCACCGCCGGCCACCGGGTGGAGCTTCACCTGGGACAGCTCTGGACCCGCGAGCTGACCCTTATGGGCACCACCATGCGGCCGCGGGACGACATGCCCGCGGTCATGACCCTGGTGCGCGGCGGAAAGCTTCGCGGCGTGGTCTCCGAGGTGCTGCCGCTGCGCGAGGCCGCCCGCGCCCACGAGCTCATGGAGCAAAGCGAGTTCTTCGGCAAGATCGTGCTCGTGCCCTAGAATGGCGTCCTTCGACTTCGCTTCGCTACGCTCAGGACGAACGGAACTTTGGTGTTCCGCAGCAGCAACCCCACCACGCCACAGGTTTTCCAAAACCGTTCGTCCTGAGCGTAGCGAAGCGAAGTCGAAGGACGCCATCTAGAACGGATAAGAAAGATCATGCGGTTCGGGATCATGGGGACCGGCGGGGTCGGGGGCTACTTCGGCGGGCTGCTGGCCCGGGCGGGGCTGCCGGTGTGCTTCATCGCCAGGGGCGGCCATCTCCAGGCGCTGAAGGAACACGGGCTCACCGTGGAGTCGGTGGAACCCGGCGGTTTCAACGTCCGGGATGCGATGTTCACCAACGACGCGGCCGAAGCCGGGCCGTGCGACGTGATCCTCTATTGCGTCAAGACACCCGCCAACGACGCAGCCATTCCCTTCATGCGGCCGATGATCGGACCGGATACCGTGGTCATCTCGCTCCAGAACGGCGTCGACAACGGCGAGTTGCTGGCGCGCGAGTTCGGCGAGGGCCGGGTCATGGAGGGCGCCGCCTATGTCTTCAGCACCATCGGGGCGCCGGGGAAGATCCACCAGACCGGCGGGCCTCGCAAGATCGTGTTCGGCCGTCTCGGCGGGGGCGGCAGTCCCAGGGGCAGGGAGATCGTGGGCGTCATGCGCGAGGCCCAGGTCGACGCCCGCCTCTCCGAGGACATCCGCATCGAGCTGTGGAACAAGTTCATCCTCATCTGCGCGGTGAGCGGCATGACCGCGCTGACCCGGCGGCCCCTGGGCGAGGTCCTCGGCTACGACGGCACCGCGCGCATGGCGCGGGAGGTGATGCGGGAGGTCTACCAGCTCGCCCTGGCCATGGGGATCCCGCTGGAGCCGGAATCCGACGCCGCCAACTACCGCTTCATGGCGCAGCAGGACCCCGCCGGCAAGGGGAGCATGTGCCATGACCTGGAGGCGGGAAGGCGCCTCGAGATCGACTCGCTGTGCGGCTACGTGTCGCGCATGGCACGTGTGCACGGCGTCGCCACCCCGCTCAACGACTACCTCTACGATACGCTCAAGCTGGAGGACCTTCAGGCGGCGAGGCGGTTGAGGGAAGGGGCGTCATGACCGCTGTCCGCCAACACGTGGAGAAGATTCCCGTGGATCGCGGCATGCAGGTGTCCGCGGTGCTGGCCGAGCCGGCCGCGTACCGCGCTGGCCAGACCGATGTCATCGTCCTCGCCCACGGCGCGGGCACGGACATGCACCACCCGTTCATGACCTTCTTCCACGAGTCGCTGGCGAAGGCGGGCTGGCTCTCGGTGAAGTTCAACTTCCCGTACAAGGAGCTGGGCCGGAAGGCGCCCGACCCCGGCCCCCGGCTTGGGGATGCCTTCGAGCGGGTGCTGGCCCACGTGCGGGAGACTCTCCGCCCGGCACCGGGGCGGCTCTTCATCGGCGGCAAATCCATGGGCGGCCGCATCGCCGCCAACGTCGCCGCCAGGGAGGCGGACGCCGGGGAGCAAGGCCTGGCCGGTCTCGTCTTCCTCGGCTACCCGCTGCACGCGCCCAAGCGCCACGACCGGCTCCGGGCCGACAACCTCGTGAAGATCGCCGCGCCCATGCTGTTCGTGGAAGGCACCAACGACCCCTTCTGCCGGCTCGACCTGCTGGAAGAGGTGCTGAAGCAGGTCCAGGCGCAGACCCGGACCCACATCATCGAGGGCGGCAACCACGACTTCCGCGTCCCCAAGCGGCTGGGCCGCGAGCCCGAGGCCATCTGGCAGGAAGCGGTGGAAGCCATTTGCCGCTGGCGAGCGGAATGACCTACTTCGCCGCCTCCTTGCGCCGGGCCGTGTTGGTGACCACGGGCTCCATGGGCACGTCGCTGTGGGGGCCGCGGTTGCCGGTCTGCACGCCGGCGATCTTGTCCACCACGTCCATGCCTTCCACTATCTTGCCGAACACGGCGTAGCCGAAGTCGCGGGTGCCGTGGTCCAGGAAGTCGTTGTCCTTCAGGTTGATGAAGAACTGGGAGGTGGCGCTGTTGATGTCCGAGGTGCGCGCCATGGACAGCGTTCCCCGGAGATTCTTGACGCCGTTGTCGGCCTCGTTCTTGATGGGCGCGTTGGTCTGCTTCTGGTTCATGTCCGCGGTGAAGCCGCCGCCCTGGATCACGAAGCCGGGAATCACCCGGTGAAAGATGGTGCCGTCAAAGAAACCGGCATCGACGTAATCGAGAAAGTTCTTCGCCGTGATCGGCGCTTCCTCGGACATGAGCTCGATCGTAATATCGCCCATCGAAGTGGAAAAAATCACCACAGGCCTGTCTCCTCCCTCTGCTGTTGGGCCGAACGCCGCAGCGCCCAGAAACAAAACGAATGCCGCTACAAGGCACTTGAGTGCCGTCCCTTGCTGTCTCAAGGAATACCTCCTGGTGTAAAGTCCGCGGTCCAATCCTCTCCAATCAAGCCTCGCCCGCGGGCTGCTCGTCCGTCGCGATGCGGTCGAGTATCCAGTCCACGACACGGGGCTTGCCCAGTATGACGTCGAAACGGCGCGCGCGCGGATCGTTTCCCGCCCGCTCGGAGCACACGTAACGGCCGCCCGCCTCCTCCATCAGCACCTTGCTGGCCACGGTGTCCCAGAGGCGCAGGTCATAATCCACCATGGCGCCGACGGAGCCGTCGAGGGCAAGGGCGTGGCCGAAACAGTCCGTGTAGGTCCGCACACCGGGATGCGCCCGCATCAAGGTATCGAACACGGACGGCAGGCCGGCGCTGACAAACTGCTGGCGGTCGCCGATGCCGATGATTTCCTTTTCCAGCGCCTCGTCCCCGGAAAGGTCCTGCAGCGCCACCACCCGGCCGTTGCACCGGGCGCCGAGGCCCCTGGCCGCGCTGTAGGTCTTGTCCAGCCCCGGCAGGTCGATGATCCCGAGGACCGGATCGTCCCCCTGGAGCAGCGCCAGCAGCGTGCCGTAGAGCGGCACCCCGTGGCGGAAGCTCTTAGTGCCGTCGATGGGATCGATGACCCAGGTGAGGGCGTCGCCGCCCCCGGTTTCGGGCAGTTCCTCGCCGATGACGCGATGCGTGGGATAGCGCGCGGCCAGCAGCGTACGGACCTTCTCCTCAACCGCGATGTCGACGTCGGTGACGAAGGTGCCGTCGGCCTTGGAACGGTGCGTGAAGCCCTTCTCCAGGGCGGCACGGATCAGGCCGCGGGTTTCCCGGACGATGCCGAGGGCCTCGGACAGAAGGTCCTTCAGGTCGGCCGCCGCCGGCACGTGGTTCACTCCGGAATCCTCCCCGCGCACCGCGGCATGGCCTCCTTGCGCCCCATGGACGGAGTATACACGCTGCCTGAAGGACAGGGAAACGAGGGAGGGTCCGGCGGGGGTCCGACGGTGGACGGGCGGGGGTTGCGGCTGTTACGGTGGACACAGGCCGCCGCCGACTCCTGAGCGCAGCGCCAGCGGCGACAAGTCAAGCGGCGCCGGTTGCGGCTGATGCGGGCAGTCACCGGCAGCGAGGAGGTTTTCCATGGACCACGCGATCTATGCCATGACCGTCGGCATCGCGGAGAACTGGCGCCGATCGGGCATCATGCCGTGCATTCGCAGCGACGCGGAACGGGACGAGCCGGTGCCCTACATCATCTGGTGCATCGAGACTCCGGACGGCCCGGTGGTGGTGGACACCGCCTACCATCCGGATTACGTCCCCGTGGAGTGGGCGCAGGGGAACCAGTTCCGCGAGCCGGCCCAGCTTCTGGGCGAACTGGGAATCCGCCCGGAGGACGTGGCCACCGTCATCGTCACCCATTTCCACGTGGACCACTTCACCGGCTTCGACTTCTTTCCCAAGGCCAACTTCGTCATCCAGAAGGAAGAGTACGAGTTCTGGACCGGCCCCATGATGCGCTTCGACTACCTCAACAACCTGGTACGGCCCAAGGTCCGGCCGGCACTGCAACGACTCGTGGACGACGGCCGCGTCACACTGGTGGACGGGGACCATGAGCTGGCCCCCGGCGTGGAGTTGCTGAAGGCGGGCGGACACACCCCCGGCTCCCAGATGGTGGCGGTGGACACGGCCGGGGGCAAGGCGGTGCTGTGCGGCGACATCGCCTACACCTACCGGAACCTGCGCGAACGCATTCCGGTGGGCTGGTACTTCAACCTGCCCGACTCGGTGCTGGCGCTGGACCGGGCGCTCCGGACCGCGTCGCGCCCGGAGCTGTCGTTTCCCAACCACGACCCCAAGCTCATGGACGGCAAGCGGGTGATCCGGGTGGCGTGAGCGGGGTGGCGCGGGCGAGGGGAACGCATGACCGGCGGAACTCACGGGGCGCGCCGCATCGGCGTCATCTCGGACACCCATGGCTTGGTGCGGCCCCAGGCGCTGGCGGCGCTGCGCGGCTCCGAGCTGATCATCCACGCGGGGGACGTGGGCGCGCCCGAGGTGCTGGAGCGCCTCCGTGCGCTGGCCCCGGTGGCGGCGGGGCAACGTGGACCGGGGCGCGTGGGCCGACGAGTTGCCGGAGGAACGCACCGTCGAAGTGGACGGCGCGCGCATCCACGTCATACACAACGTCAAGGCCATGACCGCGACACCGGAAGGCTGCCGCCTGGTGATCAGCGGCCACTCGCACAAACCGTCCATCCAACGGCGCGACGGGGTAGTCTACCTGAATCCGGGCAGCGCGGGGCCCCGGCGCTTCACCCTTCCGGTGGCCGTGGCCACCATCCGGCTGACCCGCCGCGGCGCGCGGCCCAAACTGGTGGAGTTGACGGTTTGACAGGGCACCGAGGAACCCGGATCGCCTGCCGCCGGACAAATTGGCGCCCTTCGACTTCGCTTTGCTACGCTCAGGGCGAGCGGGACTGTTGATTCAGTCTCCCATAATTGACCGTTCGCCCTGAGCGTAGCGAAGCGAAGTCGAAGGGCGCCCGCATTATTGACCACAATCTTCCCAGGAGAACACACATGGACCTGGACCGCGCGCTGACGACGGCGCGGGAGGCAGCGCACCTGGCCGGGGAGAAGCTCCTCTCCTACTACGCGTCGGACTACGACATCCACCACAAGAGCGGCGGCAACCCGGTCACCACCGCGGACATCGAGGCCAACGAGGTGCTGCACGAAGCCCTGCTGGGAGCGTTCCCGGAAAGCGGCTGGCTGTCGGAGGAGTCCGCCGACAGCCCCGAGCGGCTGGAGAAGGAGTGGGTGTGGATCGTGGACCCGCTGGACGGGACCATGGAATTCATCCGCGGGATCGACGAGTTCGCCGTTTCCGTGGCGCTGGTGCAGGGCACGGCGCCGGTGGTGGCGGTGGCGTACAACCCCGCGACCGACTGCATGACGCATTGCCGCCGCGGCTTCGGCACCTTCGCCAACGGACAGCCGGTGCGCGTGTCCGGCCGCGCCAAACTGGAGGGCGCTACAATGGTTGCCAGCCGGAGCGAGACCCGCCGGGGCCTTTTCGCGGAGTTCGATGGAATCCTGAAGATCAAGCCCACGGGCAGCATCGCCCACAAGCTCGCCGAGTTCGCCGGCGGCCGCGGCGACCTGATCATCAGCCTGCGGCCGAAGAACGAATGGGACGTGTGCGCCGGGGTGCTGTTGGCGGAAGAAGCCGGTGCCAAGGTGACCGACCTGGACGGCCGGCCGTTTGCATTCAACCAGGCGGACACGCTGCGCAACGGCGTCATCGCCGCCAACCCGTCGCTCTACCCGGAAGTGTACCGCCTCGTCGCCGGGCGCAGGCGCTAACGCCCCGGATACGTCATTCCGCATCCGGGTCCGGTTCGGTGACTTCTCGCAGCAATTCCAGAGCCTCTTCGGCTTCCTCTTCCGGCACCTGGATGGTGGCGGCCACGCCGGCCGAGCCGAACCCGCCCCACAGCGGCCCCACCGGCAAAAGGCTCAGCGCCGATTCGCCCTGCACCACGTAGGTGATGCCGGCGCTGTCGAGGACGGACTTGACCACGGCCAGGGTGGTGACGTCTACCGTCCGAAACACATCTACATAGGCCATGGTGCTCCCGGGAGGTTGCTAAACCGTTCGCTCTCGGCCGGCGGCCAAAAGGCCGGTTGCCGGCTCTTCCAACGCGCTCGGGTCGGGATTCACGGCTGAACCGGCGATGTCCAGCACCAGCCGGGTGACCGAGATGCGCCCGCCCAGGCACACGTCCACGTCCCGGCCGGGCTGCCGCGGACGCTTGCGATACTCCGCCTGGTAGATGAACGCGCCGTCCTCCTTCCGGTAGGCCACGCCCAGCGGCCGCGTGTCCAGGGGACAGACCACGGCGTCCACCTCTCCATCCTCGGCCGAGTGCGGCATGTTGGCGTTCCAGTACTCGCCTTGCGAAAGGTCCGAAGCCAGAAGCCGCCCGAGCAGCACCGCGGCCCTGCGGAACACGGCCTCCCAATCCAGTTCCAGGCCCTTGGCGACGTACTGGGAAATGGCCAGCGCGCGGCAGCCCAGCAGCGCGCCCTCCCGCGCGGCGGCCACCGTGCCCGAAATATAGACGTCGGCCCCGAGGTTCGCTCCCCGGTTCACCCCGGCCAGCACCCAGGACGCATCCGGAACGATCTCCGTGAGCCCGATACGGACGCAATCCGCGGGCATCCCCTCCACGCTGTAATGGCACGCGTCGCGCTGCTCCACCGGAATGGGCCGGTCCGTGGTCACCTGGTGGCCGACACCGGACTTCCCCACGGCCGGCGCCACCACCACCGGCTCGCCCCACTCGCGCACCGCCCGCTCCAGCACGTCGAGGCCGGGCGCGTCGATGCCATCATCGTTGGTCAACAGGAACTTCACCGCTACATCCGCTCCAGCGGCCGGATGCCGAGGATCGTGAGGCCGCTGCGGAGCACCTGCTTCACCGCGGTGAAGAGCAGCAGACGGGCCTGGGCCTTGCCCGCTTCCTCGCCCTTGACGCGCAGCACCGCGTAGCTGGCGTGCAGGCCGCGCGCCAGCTCCAGCAGGTAGTTGCACAGGACCGAGGGTTCGTAGAGGCGTCCCGCCTCCCTCAAGACGTCGGGGTAACGCGCCACCAAGCCCACCAGCCGGTGCGCCTCGGGCTCCACCAGCGGGCTCACGTCCGCCTCCGGGTCGGGCTCGATGCCGCAGTTGCGCAGGATGCCGGCGATGCGCGCATGGGCGCTCATGAGGTACGGGCCGGTGTCGCCGTCGAAGGAGATGGCCAGGTCCCAGTCGAAGCGGTAGTCCTTGATGCGCTGCTTGGACAGGTCCGCAAAGAAGATGGCGGCGATGCCGACGGCCTCGGCCACGGTCTCCTCGTCCTCCAGGTCGAGCCGTTTCTCGATCTGGCCGCGCATGTACGCCAGCGCCCGGTCCCGCGCCTCGTCCAGCAGCTCCTCCAGGTATATGACGTTGCCCTTGCGGGTGGACATGCCCTGGACCAGCCCGAAGTTCACGTGCACGCAGTCCTTGGCCCAGGGGTGACCGAGCAGCTTCAACACGGTGAACAGCTGCCGGAAGTGCAGCGACTGGCCGCTCGCCACCACGTACACGATGCGGTCGCAGCCGTAGGTGTCGTGCCGGTACCTGGCGGCGGCCACGTCCCGGGTGAGGTAGAGGGTGGTGCCGTCGGCCTTCTCCAGCAGGGCCGGCGTGTCGATGCCCTCCGCCGAGAGGTCGATGATGAGCGCCCCTTCCGACACCGTGGCCAGGCCCTTGGCGTGGGCTTCCTCGATGACCGCGTCCATCTTGTCGTTGAAGAACGACTCGCCGGTGTAGGAATCGAAACGCACGCCGAGCCGCTCGTAGATCCGCTTGAAGTAGTCGAGGCTGGTGTCGCGGATTCTGCGCCACAGCGCCAGCGCCACCTCGTCCCCGGCCTCCTGGCGGCGGAACCATTCCCGCGCCTCCTCCACCAACTCCGGGGCGCCGTCCGCCTCCTCGTGGAACTTGACGTACAGGCGGTTGAGGCTCATCAGGTCGTCGGCATCCTCGGGCCTTCCGAACCGCTTGAGGCCCACGATCTGCCTGCCGAACTGGGTCCCCCAGTCGCCCACGTGGTTGATGCCCACGACCTTGAAGCCAAGGGCCTCGAAGATACGCACCAGCGCGCCGCCGATGATGGTGGAGCGCAGATGGCCCACGTGGAAGGGCTTGGCAATGTTCGGGGAGGAGTAGTCGATGGCGATGGTGTGGCCGGCGCCGTCCCGGGAACAGCCGTACGCCTCACCCGCCGTGACCGCCTCGCGCAACACCGCGTCGGCGTAGCGCGTCCGGTCCACCGACAGATTCACGTAGCCGCCCAGGGCCTGGGCGCCGTGCAGCAGCTCCAGGTCTCCCGCCGCCTTCTCGGCGATCTCCTTCGCGATGGCCGGCGGCGCCTTGTGCAGCTTCTTGGCGAGAGTGAAGCACGGGAAAGCGAAATCGCCCATGTCCGGCTTCGGCGGCACCGTCAACATGCGTTCCACCGCGTCGCTCTCAAGCTCCGCGTGCCGGGCGATGACCCGGGCCGCCTCCCCGCGGAAATCCTCGACCCTCATGACGCGTTCCGTCCCGTGCTTTCCACCGACATCATCCTGCCGAGTCTAACACAAAGGTGCACACGTGAGCAGGGAGGGGCTGATGACAAGGTGCAGGGGCGGGGTTCCAACCCGCCCGCGGCTCGAACACGTGCAGCGAGCCTGTCCGAGTAAAGACGGCTTTCCTGGACAAGTGCCGCGCTTTTCGAGTATCTGTGGTTCGCGAGTCGCCGGAGCGACGCATTCATGTGCGTTCAAAGGAGCAGCCATGGCCAAGACGAACAAACATGAGAAGAAGACGAAGGACTCGGTCCGTGACGGCGCCGGGGCGGCCGCGCACCGGCAAGAGAAGATCGACAACAAGCGTTACGAGAAGGAGCTTCTCCGGCTCCAGATCGAGCTGGTGACCATGCTCGAATGGATCAAGCAGAACGGGCTGAAGGTGGTGGTGCTGTTCGAGGGTCGCGATGCGGCGGGCAAGGGTGGCGTCATCAAGCGCATCACACAGCACTTGAGCCCGCGAATCTGCCGCGTCGTAGCGTTGCCGGCGCCCACGGAACGCGAGCAGACCCAGTGGTACTTTCAGCGTTACGTACCCCACCTGCCGGCCGCCGGGGAGATGGTGCTGTTCGACCGGAGTTGGTACAACCGCGCCGGGGTCGAGCGGGTCATGGGCTTCTGCACCAACGAGGAATACCAGGAGTTCCTGCGTAGCTGCCCGGAGTTCGAGCGCATGCTGGTGCGCTCCGGCATCAAGCTGATCAAGTACTGGTTCTCGATTTCCGACGAGGAGCAGGAAAGGCGCTTCCAGAGCCGCCTCAAGCTCACGCACAAGCGCTGGAAGCTGAGCCCGATGGACCTGGAATCACGGCGGCGCTGGGTCGACTATTCAAGGGCCAAGGACGAGATGTTCGCCCACACCGACATCAAGCAGGCCCCGTGGTACGTGGTTGAAGCGGACGTGAAGAAACACGCGCGGCTGAACTGCATCAGCCATCTGCTGAGCCAGATCCCTTACGAGGACCTGACACCCGAACCCATCAAGCTGCCGAAACGCACGGATGCCGGCGCGTACGTCCGCCCGCCCATCACGGACCAGACCTTCGTCCCCGCTGTTTATCCCGGAAAGCACGAACAGTCTTGACCGAGTTTCACTTTCGGCGTCCGGTCACGGGATGCCCGTGCAAACGGATTAGTCCTGGAGCGCCGGCGCCACGTGGCGGCTGAAGCGCTCCATGGAGGCGAGGACCTTGTCCTGCTTGAGGCCGCCGAAGTGGAAGCAGAGGCCGATGTGGGTGGGGCCCACCACGTCGATGATGGCCTTGAGGTGCTCGATGCAGGTGTCGGGGCCGCCGAACACGCCGCGGTTGTCCTGCACCATGGCGTCGTAGCCCAGGCGCGCGTAGATCTTGTCCAGCATGGGCACTCGGGCGGGGTCGAGGCGCACCTCGTCGAGGGCGAACTCGCGCCAGCGGTGCCAGGCGTCCTCCACTTCGGCCCGGGCCTGGCCGTCGTCCTCGCCTACGTAGATGGGGTACATGACGAAGACGTCGTGGTCTTCCTCGGAGTACCCGGCTTCCCGCAGGGTTTCGAGATAGACTTCGATGCGCGGACGCTGCTCGGCGTTGCTGCCGATCCACGGCAGCGTCATGAGGTGGTAGCCGTGGCGGCCGATCATGCGGAAGTTGTCCAGGTCGCGGTTGGCAGTCACGTAGACGGGCGGGTGCGGCTGCTGGTGCGGCCTGGGCCGCACGGTCATGCCATGGTAGCTGAAGTACTCGCCGTCCCACTCCACGGTCTCCTCGGTCCAGGCCATGCGGATGACGTCCAGGGCTTCCACCATTCGCGGCTGCGCGGTGGGCCAGTCTTGCCCGTACACCTCGTACTCGTGGGGGCTCATGCCCCGGCCGGCGCCGAAGAGCAGGCGTCCGCCGGAGAGGAGATCGAGCATGGCGTAGTCCTCGGCGATCTGCAGCGGGTGGTGCATGGGCACGAGCGACACCGCGGAGCCAAGGCTCAGCCGGCGTGTGCGTTGCGAGGCGGCGGAAAGCAGCATCTGCGGGCTGGGCATCATGCCGCCGAAGAGCCGGAAGTGGTGCTCGGTGACCCACAGGCTGTCGAAGCCCAGGCTCTCGGCGGCGTCGATCTGTTCCAGCCAGCGAGCGTACAGTTCCCGCGAATCGCCGTCGAGTTCCGGGACGTAGGTGTTGAGCAGGTAGTATCCGAACTTCATGGCTATCCTTGGCTTTCCAGCGCCTTGAGCCTTTCCTTCAACACATCGAGGTCCGGCCCGATCGGCTCCAGTGCGTCGGTGGACAGGTCGACGCTGCCCACCTGCTTCAACCCGTGGCCGGTGACGTTGCACACCACCATGTCGTCGGCAGCGATGACGCCCTCGCCCCGCAGGCGGATGGCGGCGGCCAGGGACGTGGCGGCGGCGGGCTCGGCGAAGATGCCGGCCATGCGCGCCAGCAGCCCTTGAGCCGCGAGGATCTCCTCGTCCGACAGCGCCACGCCGGTGCCGCCGCTGGCGCGCACGGCGCGCAGCGCGCGCAGTCCCAGCGCATGCGGGTTGCCCACCTGGATGCTCTCGGCCACCGTGGCCCCCGCGCTCACCGGCTCCACGGTGGCGCTGCTGCTCTCCAGCGCGGCGACGATGGGCGCGGCGGCCGCGCTCTGGGCCGCCACCAGCCGGGGGAAGCGGTGCGCCCAGCCGAGGCCGTGCAGCTCCTGGTAGCCTTTCCACATGGCCACGAGGCCCGCGCCTCCGGCGGTGGGGTGGATGATCCACTGGGGCACGTGTTCGTCCAACTGGTCGAACAGCTCGAAGGCGTAGGACTTCTTGCCCTCGTTACGGTACGGGTTCGTCGACAGGCAGTCGTACCAGCCGAACTCCTTGACCGCGGCGCGGTAGAACGCGCCCATGCCGTCGAGGTCCGCGTCCACCGTCACCACGGTGGCGCCGCAGGCGCGCGCCTGGATCACCTTGGCCGCGTCCGTGCCCGCCGGCACCATCACCACGCTGCGCATGCCCGCCGCCGCGGCATAGGCCGCCACCGAGGCGGCGGCGTTGCCGGTGGACGAGACCGCCGCTGTGTCGAAGCCCAGCTCCACGGCCCGGGAGATGCCCACGCTGTTGCTGCGGTCCTTGAGGGAGCCCGAGGGAAGCAGCGTGTCATTCTTGACGTAGAGACGCTCCATTCCCAGGTGCGCGCCCAGCCCGCGGCAACGGGTGAGCGGGGTGTACCCTTCTCCCAGGGACACCACCGAACCGCGGTTCTTCACAGGGAAGAAATCGAACCAGCGCCACAGGCTCTTGTCGGCGCTGGTGCGGATGACGCGCACGTCGGAGCGGGTGAGGTGACCCAGGTCCACGTGCGCCTCCAGCACGGCGCCGCAGGCCCCGCACGCGAAAGTGTCGTCGGTCACCGCCTCCCAGCCGCACTGCGGACAGCGCAACGCCGCGATCCTGCCCATGACCCCCTCAGGCCCCGGCTTCCCGGGCGTCCTCCCACAGCACCTCGACGGGATGGAGCGCGCGGCGTCCGGTGAGATGCTCGATCTGCTGCCGGCAGGAGATGCCCGAAGCCACCACCCGCGCGTCCTCCGGGGCTGTCTCCACCGCGGGCACCAGACGGCGGTTGGCGATGGTGACCGACACGTCGTAGTGTTCCTTCTCGAAGCCGAAGGACCCGGCCATGCCGCAGCAGCCGGAGTCCACTTCGCGCACCTCGTGTCCGGCGTCGCGCAACACCGACACCGTCGGCGCCATGCCCACCAGCGCCTTCTGGTGGCAATGGCCGTGCAGCAGCACCGGCGGCCGGGGCGAGCCGCCGTTCGTCAACGAGCCCACGACGCCGTCGCGCGCAAGCAGCTCCTCGATGAGCAGCGTCTGGCCCGCTACCAAGCGCGCCGGCTCGTTGCGCAGCAGGTCGGGGTATTCGTCCCGCAGGGTCAGGATGCACGAAGGCTCCAGGCCCACCACGCGCACCCCCTGCTCCACGTGAGGCAGCAGCCGGGCGACGTTCCAGGCGGCGTTGTCCTTGGCTTCCTGCAGCATGCCCTTGGAGATCATCGGCCGCCCGCAGCAGCGCCGCGGCACGGTCATGACGCGGTAGCCGCAATGCTCCAGCAGCCGCGTGGCCGCCACCGCCACGTCGGGGGTGTTGTAGGTGTTGAAGGTGTCGTGGAACAGGATCACCGAGCCGCGGGAGCCGTTGCCCGCGGCGGCGTGCCTCTTCCACCAGTCGTCGAAGTTGTGGCGCGCGAAGCTCGGCAGCGGGCGCCGGCGGTCGATGCCCAGGAGCCGGTCCAGGAGCCAGCGGCTCACCGGGTTGGCGTTGACCCGGTTGGCCACGGGCGCCAGTACCGACCCCCAGCGGCTCAGGGAACCGATGCGCCCGAACAGGCGGCTGCGCAGGGACACGCCGTGGACCTGCTGGTAATGGTGCAGGAACTCGTACTTGAGCTTGGCCATGTCCACGTTGGACGGGCATTCGGCCTTGCAGCCCTTGCATTCGAGGCACAGGTCCAACACCTCGTGGAGCCCTTCGCCGCTGAACTCCGAGCGCGGCACCTTGCCCGACAGCACCGCGCGGAACGCGGTGGCGCGTCCGCGGGTGGAGTGCTTCTCCTCCAGCGTGGCCATATAGGACGGGCACATGGTGCCGCCCAGGGTCTTGCGGCAGGCGCCGGTGCCGTTGCACATCTCCACCGCGGCCACGAAGCCCCCCTGGTCGCTGAAATCGAGCATGGTCCGGGGCTGCCAGGTCTTGTAGGACGTGCCGTAGCGGAGCGAATCGGTCATGGGCGGGGCGTCGACGATCTTGCCGGGGTTCAGCAGGTTGTGCGGGTCGAACAGCCGCTTGACCTTGCGGAATTCCTGGTACAGCTCGGGACCGAAGAGCTTCTCGTTCAGGTGGCTGCGCGCCAGACCGTCGCCGTGCTCGCCGGACATGGCGCCGCCGAACTCCATCACCAGGTCGGAGATCTCGCGCGAGATCACCGTCATCTTCTCCACCTCGCCCGCCTCCTTGAGGTTGATGAACGGGCGGATGTGCATGCACCCCACCGAGCAGTGGCCGTAGTAGCCGGCGCGCACGCCGTGGCCGCCGAGGATCTCGCGGAACCGCTTGATGAACTCCGGCAGCTTCACCGGGTCCACGGCGGTGTCCTCGACGAAGGCGATGGGCTTCTTCTCGCCCTTGACGCCCAGCAGGAGCCCCAACCCTGCCTTGCGCACGCCCCAGATCCGGTTCACCTCCCCCGGCTCGTACGCCACCGACGCCGCGTAGCCCATGCCCTCACGCTGCCGCAGCGCCTCCAGCCGGTCGACCTTGTCGCGCACTTCCTCGGCGGTGTCGCCGTCGTACTCCACCATGAGGATGGCGTCGGGATCGCCCTGCACGAAGCCCAGGCGCTTGGACTGCTCGATGTTGTTCCGCGCCAGGTCCAGGATGGGCTTGTCGGTCAACTCCATGGCGTAGGGGTTGGTGGCGAGGATCGCCTCCGACACCCCGAGCGCGTCCTGGAGGTCGTGGAAATGGAGGACGTCCAGCGCGGTGAACCTGGGCTTCGGCACCAGGCGCATCTTCGCTTCCACCACGCACGCCAGGGTCCCCTCGGAGCCCACGATCAGGCGCGCGAGGTTGAACGGCTGGTCCTTGGTGAACTCGTCCAGGTTGTAGCCCGAAACCCGGCGCATGAGCTTGGGATAGCGCTCGGCGATGAGCGCGCCGGCGGACTCCACCAGGGGCGGCAGGTCGCGGTAGATGCGGTTCTCGAGTCCCTTGCCGTCCTGCTTGGCGGCGAGAGCGCCGGCCGGCAGGTCGCGCAGCACCACCTCGCTGCCGTCCGCCAGGAGCACGGTCAGCTCCAGCACGTGGTCCAGCGTCTTGCCGTAGACGATGGAGTGGGCGCCGGCCGAATTGTTGCCAATCATGCCGCCGATGGTGGCGCGGTTGGAGGTGGAGGTGTCCGGGCCGAAGAGCATGCCCATGGGCGCCACGTGGGAGTTGAGGGCGTCCTGCACGAGGCCCGGCTGGACCCGGCACCAGAGTTCTTCCCGGTTCACCTCCAGCACCTGGTTCATGTACTTGGAGAAGTCCATGACGATGGCGTGGCCCACGGTCTGGCCCGCCAGCGAGGTGCCGCCGCCCCGGGCCAGCACAGGCACCCGGTGCTTGTTGGCCACCTCGATGACCGCCTGGACGTCTCCCTTGTGGCGGGGTACGACGACGCCCACGGGCTCCACCTGGTAGATGGACGCGTCCGTGGCATAGAGCAGCCGCGAGTAGGCGTCGAACCGGACCTCCCCCTCCACGCGCTTACGGAGCTCGGCCTCGGTGTCCCGGTAGTCCTGTGAAGCTTCACGCGCCATCGGCAATTCTCCTCGCGGCTACCATAGCACGAATCGGGTGACGATTTCCCAGCCCGGCAAACATGCCCCGAAAGCCCGGAAATATTTGCATTCCGGCAGGTTCTGGGTTATCCACGTCTGCGTGAGAACGCCTTCCCGGCCGCGGCTACCTGTTCCTCCAAAGGCGTACCGCGGCACGGGCCAAGGCGGAAGGTTCCCATGACACGCTTCAGGATTTCACTGCTCGCGGCGTTCATGCTGCTCTGGACCTTGCCCGCGACCGCGGCCCAACGGGTCGCCCTGGTCATCGGCAACAGCGCGTACACGCGCATAGCCGCCCTCGACAGCCCCGTGAACGATGCGACCCTGATGGCGGCGGCCCTCCGGAGAGTCGGTTTCGACGTCATCGACGGGACCAACCTGACGAAGGAGGCGATGGAGTCGGCCATCATCGACTTCGGCCGGCGCCTGCGCGGAGCGGGACCCCACGCCCAGGGGCTGTTCTACTACTCCGGACACGGTGTCCAGTCGCGCGGGGTCAACTACCTGATCCCACTGGACGCGCCCATCACCCAGGAAAGCCACCTGGCGATCAAGGCGGTGCCCGCGTGGTGGGTGCTGGACCAGATGGACGACGCGCAGAACCAACTGAACCTCGTGGTGCTGGATGCCTGCCGCAACAACCCCTTCAAGGTCGGTACGGACAAGAACCCCATCGGCCGGGGCGGGTTGCAGGTGATTGACGCCCCCACCGGCACCTTGATCGCCTACGCCGCGGCCCCGGGCAAGATCGCCTATGACGGCCGCGGAGTGAACTCGATCTACTCGCCGTTCACCGAGGCGCTGGTCGAGGCCATGGCGCTTCCCAACCTGCAGGTGGAGGACGTCCTCAAGCGGGTGCGAAAGACCGTGCGGGAAAGGACCGAGAACCGCCAGCAGCCGTGGTGGGCAAGTTCGCTGGAGGGCCGTTTCGCCTTTCGCGTCGGGTCTTCGAACGGAGTATCGCACGATACGGAAGCCTCCGCCGCGGCGCCTGTTGCATCCGGCGCGGGAACGCGCAACCGGGGTTTCATCCGGCCGGTGGTCCTCGACGACGCCGACAGCCGCTTCTGGCTGAAGGTCAAGGGGAACTGCGCTCTTGTGGACGAGTACTACAAGCGGTATCCCAACGGCCGGCACATCTCCGAGTACTGGGAAAGAAGACGCGAGTGCGCTGCCGCGCCGTAGCGTTCCCAACCCCCACCCTCCTCCACATCGTTCCAACCACCCCGCCCCGCGGGTCAGTGCAGGACCACCGCCAACAGGTCGCGTGGCGCGCGGTCGACCATGACGGCGGCGGCCTCTTCGGTCTCCTCGGACACGGGGACGATGGTGCACTTGCCGCTGCGGCCCCCGTTGCCGTCCTGTCCGAACCGCCCGGCGTTGCCCTCGCTGCCGCCGGCGCCGCGTTCGGGCCTGTTCGTGTAAGGGTCGCTCGCGGCGTAGTCGTCGATCTCCGGGATGTCGCCCGGCGCCCCCGGCCTTCCCGGCGCCCCGTCACGGCCGCCGGCGCCACCGAAGCCGCCGGCGCAGTCGAGCACGAACGCGGTCTCGAGTTCACGGGTGGCGAGGATCACCGTGATGTCCCCGCCCTCGCCGCCGTTGCCCCCGTTGCCGCCCTCGCCACCGTCACCCCCATCACCGCCATCGCCCGAGAAGTAGCCGTCCCCCCCGGTCCCACCCCGACCGCCGTCGCCGCCACCGCCACCGCCACCCCCGTCGCCGCCCCGGCTGAGGATGGTGACGGGCGGGTCGTGCAGACGGCGGATGTAGTAGGCGGGCGGCTTTCCGGGGGCGCGCACCTCGAACAGCACCAGACGTTCCAGGGCATCGAGCGTGCGCACCTCGCGAGCCACTACCCGGAGGTCCGGGCCGTAACCGCCATGCGTCCCGTGCTGGCCGTAACCGCCGCGGCCGCCGGGCCTGCCGTCGCCGGCGCGCCCGAACATGCGGCCGTTGTCGCGGCCGCGCGCCCCGTCGCGACCCTTCCGTCCGGCGCTGCCGTCCCGTCCCGGCCTCCCCGTGAAGGAGAGCACGTCCTGTTTCATGAGCGGGACGATGCTGAGGAAGTCGGGCGCGTACCGTTGCCGGATGGACAGAGGGGAGGCCCGGGACGCGCCGCGGTAGTTCACCGAGACGACAAGCGAGCGGCCGATCAGCGCCCTGGGCTCGGCGAAGCGCACCACATGGGTCTTGGGCTCGTAGACCCCGTTCTCCACCCGAACGGCCAACCGGGCAGGCGGCAGCGGGTACGTGTCGTCGAGGTGCGATCCGCGGCCCTCACGTCCCAGGACCCAGCTCCTTCCGGCGGCATCCTTCACCCGGAGGTCAAGTCTGGCGCTTCCGCCCGGTATGATCGTTCGGACACCGGCCAGCGGCCCGGCGAACTCCATGGACGCCACCGCGTCGCGATCCGGTCCGCGCCAGATGGCCGGATCGTTGTCGAAACGGAGACGCCTCGACGGACCTGCGTCGCCGTACGCGACGGCCGCGTCGAACGGCTCTTCGCTGTCCGGAACCGCCGCGACCAGCGTCGTCCAGTCGTCGCCGGCGCGGGCGAAATGGGTAAGCCCGACCGTAAGCCTCGAGCGCGGGATGGGGAAGTCGGCGTCGAACGGGGTGAAGCTCCGCCCTTCACGGTCGTGTGCGGCGATCTCGAGCCGGTACCGTTCGCCCGGGATGAGCGCGGTGCCCGGGCGGATCTCGTGTTCCTTGTCCTCGTGCTTCCATAAAAGCCGGACGTGGAACTCGGTCACGTCCTCCGGCTCCGGGCCCTCGATGCGGGCGAAGTCGGGACGGTAACGCCGGACGGCCCGGATTTCCGGCGCGGCCGCCAGGGAGACAATGATCTCGTAGCCGGTCTCCGGAATCCGCCCACGGTCCGCGCTGAGGCGAACCTGTCCGGTGTCGCGATCGTAGTCCCCCCCGCGCACGGCGACCAGGAAATCCGCGGCGTTCTCGAGACGGCGCTTCCTTCCCTCGCTGTCCGTGACGGTGACGTCACCGATGGACAGGGTGGAGCCCGGCAACACCAGCGAACCTTCGGCCGGGGCCGCGGGTGGGTGGAAGCTCAACGCCGCCGGGGGTGGCTGGGTGGCGGCACAACCCGAGAGGAGCCACAACGCCCACAGGCACAGCGGCGGAAGGAGCGCTTGCAGCCGGGCCCGGCGCGGCCGGAGAGAGAAGTTCGAGGGCGCCATCACAACGGATCGATGCTGCCTTGAACTCAACGACGCCGCGGAACGATCTCGTATTCGAGTTGGCCCACCGTCCAGTTGTCACGGAGCGCCGCGCCGGCCTTTCCGGCGGGGCCGCTGGCGCCCAGCACTTCGGAGAGCTCCACCACGTAGGCCTCCGGTCTCGAGATGACCAACAGGTCCTTGTGCCGTGAAGACAACTCTTCAAGCGCCGCGCTGTCGTCCGAGACCACCGCGATCAGCATGCCCCGGCCGATGGGCGGCAAGGCCTGGACGCGCAACCCGGATTGTCTTCCCGGCAGGACCACACGCTCGCCCGCGCGGATTCTTTTCGGCACGCCGGCCTGCACACTCAGACGATTGGGGAAGAGCTGGTACAGGCGTCCGGCCGTATCCACGTCCAGCAGCACCAGGTTCCCGGCCCGCTCGCTCTCCACCACCACTTCGATGTCGTCGCCCACGAGGACCTTGGAACCAGGCCGGATCTCGATCCGGACGCTCCCCCGCCCGCCGGCGGCCCGCGGTTGCTCGGACTCCGGCCGATCCGACCGGGGCCGCGCCAGCAGGTCCCTGGCAAAGCTGGCGGTGGCGGACAAACGCTCGGCGTTCGCCGCCGCGAACACCGGCTCGTCGAGACGGCCCGCCGAGGCAAAGAGCTGCGGCGTCAGCCCGCGCGCACAGTCGGCGACATGCCGTTCGCAATACGCGTTGGACGCCTCCACGAGGTATTGGCGCAATTCCCGCACCGTCACCGTGCCATCCGTGTTCGCGTCGGCCTTGCCTTCCTCAACTCCTCTCAGGAACAACCGTGTAAAGACACTACCACGATCGACGCTGCCGCCGGGCCATGCCGGTACTTCCCGGGCCACCAGTGCCGGCTGGTCCACCCGCGACGCGGCCCATACCGTCATCCCCGGATGAATGGAAGCGAGAAACGACTCGGGCTCCCCCGCGCCCGCGGAACGGCCGATGCTCTTGGTCGCGGCAACCCGGTCCAACGCTCCGTCCGCAAGTCGGGGAGACTTTACGTACATGGGTTCGTCCGGGCTTCCGGCCGCCGCGCCCGCGTGGCCGGTATCGAGCACCACGTGCACTCGACGGTCCGTGAGCCGGCCGAGCAACGTCGCCATCTCGTCGTCCGTGATCATGCCCGCGAGTTCCCCACGGCTGCCCAACGACGCATCCGCCGGCACCAGCGTCTCTTCGCGCCCATCGCCTTCGTCGCCGCCGGAGTCGAGCTGCTGGAATCCGTGCCCGCTGAAGTAGAGAAAGACCTCGTCACCGGGCTTGGTGCCGTCCACCAGCCAGTCCTGGATTTCGCCCAGAATACGGCCGCGCGTGGCGTCGCCGTCCAAGAGCAGCTTGACATCCTCGTAGTGGTAGCCGAGTTGGCGGATCAGAAACGCCCGCATCTCCCGGGCGTCGTTCACCGGAGCACCGAGCAGACCGGTCAGGTAGCGGTAGGCGTCCACGCCGATCAACAGGGCGCGTTTCCCGGAGGCGCTGGACGGCGTGACCATGCCAAGGTTCACGATCTCGACCCTCCGGTTGCGCGGGTCCTCGGGCGGGACCCCGCGGATGGGCAGGCTCTCCCCGAAGCCCACCTCCACCAGCCGTTCGGAGGCGATTCCCGTGGCAGCGGCGATATGCCGCTTCACCGCGCGCGCCCGGCGCAGCGACAGGCTCCTGTTGTAGTCGTCGCTTCCGGTACTGTCGGTGTGTCCCTGGATGGAGAATGAACGGGCCTGGAGAGATTTCGCCCCCAACGCCCTTGCCAGCTCGGTCAACTGCGTGTGTGCGGTGGCGGTCAGGCGGTCGGAGTCGAACTCGAACTGGATCGCCGGCAGGGTGATCCGGAAACCCTTGGTCAGTCCCTGCGCGATCTCCCCGGAACGGATGATCTCGCCCGTGTTCGCATGCCCCGCCGACACGGTCCCGCCGAGACCGCCCGTGGCGACCACTGCCCAAAACCCGACAGCAGTGCCCCAAACGCAACGCACACGCCTGCCGAGCGTCATGCTCGTACCTCCTCGCCTGTTCGGCAGTGTCCTGCGTCAGATGATGACGCAGGACACTCCTCCTCAGTCGATGGGCTCGTACCGCTTGACCACGGCGCGCGCGCCTTGGAGAGAGCGCGCGTGCGCCTGGATGGCTTGGTGGTCTTCGCTTTCGCGGTAGCGATCAATGTCCTCCTGGCTGTCCCATTCCGCGTAGGAAATGTACTCGCCCGGGCTATCGATGCACTTCAGCAACTGCTCGGAATTGCAACCTTGCTGCCCGATCATCCGCGGCCCGCAATCCTCCTTCCAGACGCGTTCCGCATCCGCGGCCTGGCCGGGGTCGACATTGACGTGTATCAATCGCACGATAGGCATTTTCGAGTCCTCCTTCTTGTCTTTCACCCGTGGCCCGTCGATGACGGTCTGCCAGCATACTGACCCCACGGGAAATGGGCAACAGAAACCGCCACGGTGATGCGGAAACAGCACCGTTCTTGTCTTGATTGTCTTGAGTCTCGTACGTCACGCGTCTCCGTCGAGGAGCGCGCGAACCTGCCGGAAAACACCGTGGAACATGGGCGCCGTCAGCTTTCCCGTGAAGGTGTTCTGCTGGCTGGGGTGGTAGGAGCCGAACAGGGTCAGGCGGTCGCCGATCTCGTGACGGCTGCCATGGCCGAAGCGGGGACGCGGCCGCGGGAGCGTCCCGCCCACTTCAACGGCCGCCTTCAGGTAGGAGTCGAAGGCGATCTTCCCGAGGGCCACGACCACGCGCAGGCGCCGGAGCAGCCGGAGTTCCCGTACCAGATAGTCGCGGCAGTTGTGAAACTCGTCCGGGGCCGGCTTGTTGGCGGGCGGCGCGCAGCGCACCGCGGCGGAGATGTAGCAGTCCGCGAGCGTCAGGCCGTCATCGCGGTGCAGAGACTCGGCCTGGCTGGCAAAACCGTGTTCGAACAGCGCGCCGTAGAGCCAGTCGCCGCTGCGGTCGCCGGTGAACATGCGGCCGGTGCGGTTGCCGCCGTGGGCCGCGGGCGCGAGCCCAACGACGAGGACCCGCGCCGTGCCGTCGCCGAAACCCGGCAGGGGCTTGGCCCAGTAAGGCTGGCCGTGGTAGCGCCGCGGCGGATTGGCCGCCGCCTCGGCGCGCCACGCCACGAGCCGCGGACACTTCCGGCACCGGATCACGGCGCGGTTGACGCGCTCCAGGGAGTCCCGTTGCATAGCCGGGAGGCATAGCGCATCGGGGGGCGGCGCGCCAACGGAGGCGTACCCGCGCGGGAAAACTGGGGACGGTCTTTCGGGCGCTCCAAGGTCGCGCGACGGCGCCTGGATCAAGCCGGAGAGTGCACGGAAACTGCCGTTGACGCGTCCGAGCGGGTTTTGCTATACCGCCTCAAAATGCTTGAGATTTGCGTGTAGCGAGTCCACCGGAAAAAGGGGATTGCCAGTGCCGGAATATGATGTTCTCGTTATCGGGGGAGGCGCGGCCGGTCTGCGCGCGGCCATCGCGGCGAAGCGCGCCGGGGCGTCGGTGGCGCTGCTGAGCAAGGTCCATCCGTTGCGCACGAACTCCGCGCTGTCGCCGGGGGGCATCAACGCGCCGCTGGGCAGCGACGACTCCGCGCAGAGGTTCGCCGACGACATCATGAACGCGGGCGACGGGCTGTGCAACTCCGAGGCGGTGAACGCTCTGGCGGCGGAAGCGGCCCGGGAGGTGGTGTGGCTCGAACGCGTCGGCGTTCCCTTCAACCGGGACGCGGACGGCCGCATCGACTGCCGTGCGTTGGGTTCCGGCAGCGTGGAGCGCGCCGCCTACGCGGACGACCGTACCGGGCACATGGTCCTGCACGTGCTCCACGAGCAGTTCCAGCGCTACGACATCCCGTGCTTCAAGGAATGGTTCGTCACCTCCCTGATCCAGGACGCCGGCGCCTGCACCGGCGCGGTGGCGCTGGACCACCGGAGCGGCCGGATCGAGACCTTCAGCGCCGGCGCCGTGATCCTGGCCACCGGCGGCTTCATCCAGGCGTACCGCCCGTGCACGGCCGCCGTGGGCACCACCGGCGACGGACTGGCGCTGGGCTACGACATGGGCGTGGGGCTGGCGGACATGGAGATGGTGCAGTTCCATCCCACGGTGTACAGCGCGGGCCGGACGGCGCTGATCAGCGAGGCTGCCCTGAGCGCGGGCGCGCGGCTGGTGAACGCGGCGGGCGACACCGTGGTGGACGCCGCGGGGCTTTCCCGGGCGCAGCTCGCGGCCGCGGTGGACAAGGCGGGACGCAACGGCGGCGGGCCGGTCTCGCTGGACCTGCGGCCGGTGGAGAACCTGACCTCCCGCTTCCCCGGCGCCGCCGAAGTCGTCCGGCTCATGGCCGGGCTCGACATCACCCAGGTTCCCGTCCCGGTGCAGCCGGTGGCGCACCGCGCCATGGGCGGACTCGATGCCAACGCTTCCGGAGAAACCTCGGTGGCGGGACTCTTCGCGGTCGGCGAATGCGCCCACAGCGGCGTCCACGGCGCCGGGAGGATGCCGGGAAACACGCTCACGGAGGCGGTGGTGTTCGGCAAGCGCGTCGGCGAAGCGGCCGCCGCCCATGCCAAGTCCGCGGGCGCACGGAGCGCATCCACGGACCAGGCGGCGCGGGACGGCGGACGGCTGGCGGAAATCACCTCCGGCGGCTCCTCGGGCGATACGATGGGAACCATCCATCGCGAGCTCGGCGAGGTGATGCACGCGAACCTCGGCGTGACGCGCAGCGACGCGGGGTTGACCGAGGCACAGGAGAAGATCCGCACGCTGCGGGAACGGCACGGCAAGCTCCGTGTGGGCAACAAGTCGCGCATCTTCAACTATGCGCTGACGAGCTATCTCGAGTTGGGGAACATGCTGAAGCTGGCCGAAGCCGCGGCCCTGGCCGCGCGCGGCCGCAACGAGAGCCGGGGAGCGCATCTCCGGAGCGATTTCCCCGAGCGCGACGACACGAGCTGGAAGGCGCACACCGTCGTGCACCAGCAGGACGGCGCGCCCAAGCTCGACCGGAAGGCGGTATCGGCATAAGATCCGGCGCCGGTGGCCCGCCCGATCCCGTCCGGCATGGATGGCGATGGGGACGGGACAGCGGACCGGCAAGGAGGGACCATGGAAGTCACCTACAAGGTTCACCGCGAGGACCCGGAGAACGGCGGCGAGTCCAGCTTCTCGACCTACCAGGTCGACCTGCCGGAGGACGCCACCGTGCTGGACGGGCTCCAGAAGATCCGGGACGAGCAGGATGACACCCTGGCCTTCCGGGCCTCCTGTTGCCAGGGCACCTGCGGCGAGTGCGCGGTGCGGATCAACTGGCGCGCCCAGTTCACCTGCACCACCAAGATCGCCGACGTCACCAAGAAAGGTCCGGAGATCCTGTGCGCGCCGGTGCGCAACATCCCGGTGATCAAGGACCTGGTGTTCGACATGGACAGGTTCACCTGGGACAAGATGGCCGCGATGAAGCCGTGGATGGAGCCGGAAGACGAGTTCGCGCCGACGGAGAACCTGATTCCCGAGTCGGAGATGGCGGACGTGCGCAAGACCATGAGCTGCTACCAGTGCGGCCTGTGCGACGAGGGCTGCGCGGTGCTGCCGGTGGACTTCGACTTCCTCGGACCCGCGGCCATGGTCAAGGGCTACCGCTTCGTCATGGACCCGCGCGAGGCAGGCGCCAAGAAAGAGGGGCGCTTGGCGGTGGTGGAGCAGCCCAAGGGCCTGTGGGACTGCGTCCACTGCTACGAGGCCAACGGCAAGTGCGCGCGCGGGCTCGAACCGTCCAGCAAGATCATGGAGATGCGCGACGTCTCCTTCAAGCACGGCATCAAGAACGAGAAGGTCGCCCGCCATCACAACAGCTTCATCAACTCGGTGAAGCAGACCGGCTGGCTCGACGAGCGCAAGCTGGTGATGGAGACCGAGGGGCTGACCAACATCGGCGGCCTCATGAAGCTCGTGCCCACCGCGGTGCGCGCGATGACGCGCGGGAAGATGCCCGGCCGGCACGAGAAGCGCCCGGGCGCCGATCAGATCAAGCGCATCATCGAGAAAGCGGAGGATTCCAAGTGAAATACGCGTTCTACCCCGGATGTGTGGCCAAGGGCGGCTGTCCCGAGCTGTACACCGCGGCCGTCAAGGTCGCCGAGAAGCTGGACATCGAGCTCGAGGAGATGAGCGACGTGGCGTGCACGGGCGCGGGCTGCATGCCCACGCACCTGTCGGACCCCATCAACGCGCGCACCTTCGCCAAGGCCGAGCAGATGGGGCTGCCCATCATGACCATCTGCAGCACCTGCCAGGGCGTCTTCAGCCAAGCCAACCACCGGCTGCAGGACGCCGAGTACCGCGAGGAGATCAACCGCGAGTACCTGGCGGAGGAAGGGTTGTCGTACCAGGGCACCACCGAGGTCAAGCACATGTTGTGGGTGCTGTTCGAGGACCTCGGCGTCGAGAAGCTCAAGTCGCTGATCCAGCGCCCCCTCGAAGGGCTCAAGGTCTCGCCGTTCTACGGCTGCTTCCTGCGCCGGCCCGGCCCCATCATGGTGCCCACCAAGGAGGTGGGCGGACGCCGGGGCTACCTTGAGGACCTCACACAACTGTTGGGAGCGGAGAACGTGGACATCAGCGGCAAGACCAAGTGCTGCGGCTTCCCAGTGCTCACCGCCAACGAGGAAAGCTCCCTCGGCATGGTGGCCAAGCACGCGGGCGAGTCGAAACAGAACGGCGCCGACTGCATGGTGACGCCGTGCCCGCTGTGCCACCTGAACCTCGACGGCAACCAGCCCAGGGCCGAGAGCCTGAAGGGCGAGAAGATCAATCTGCCGATCATCCATCTGCCGCAGCTCCTGGGCCTGGCCCTGGGGTTCGACGCCGACGAGATGCAGCTCGGCAAGCACATCGTGTCCACCAAGGCGGTCAACGACAAGGTCGACATGCTGACGTAAGGGATGGGCGAGCAGGACTACAAGCCCAATCCCGTCAACCTTGCGCGGGAACTGTTCAAGTTTCGCAAGTCGCAGCGTCCCTTCGGCTTCTACTACGCCGTCAAGGTGCGCCTCGGCCACGCCTGGGTCGAGGACGAGACCGCCTTGGCGGAGATCCTCTCCGGCATCGACGAGCTGGGCTACGAGGTGGTCCGGAAGCGGCAGTGAGAAGGGGACGAACGGCTTGACGGGGCCGTGACGGTCGGCGCGCGGCGCACGACCTCCGCTCCGGGGCGCGCCGCCTGAATTCCGCAAATCACACCAAAGGAGTGCGAAGAGCACCGAATCATGAGCACCTTAGCAATCGACAAGAGAACCTTGCGGCAGGATACGTGGTGGCTGGAACCCATGCTGGTGGTGCTGGGTCTGGGCGCCTTCGCCGTCTACTCGACCTGGGCCGCGTTGCAGAACGGCAACTACTACGCGGACCCGTACCTTTCGCCCTTCTACTCGCCGTGCCTCGCCATCAACTGCGAGCACGTGAGCGTGCCGCTGTTCGGCTCGTGGTACAACTGGTCGCCGGCCATCCTGATCCTGTGGATCCCGGGCGGTTTCCGCTTGACCTGCTACTACTACCGCAAGGCTTACTACCGGTCGTTCTTCTGGTCGCCGCCGGCCTGCGCGGTGCGGGACGCCGCAAGCGGCTACTCGGGCGAGACCCGCTTCCCCTTCATCCTGCAGAACGTCCACCGCTACTTCTTCTGGGCGTCGCTGCCGATCCTGGCGTTCCTGTGGTGGGACGCCATCATCGCCTTCAACTTCGGCGGCAGCTTCGGCATCGGCCTGGGCACCCTGGTGCTCATCGCCAACGCGGCCCTGCTGTCGCTCTACAGCTTCTCGTGCCACTCGTGCCGCCACCTGTGCGGCGGCGGCCTCAACAGCTTCAAGGCCGCGCCCGGACGCTACAAGGCCTGGGGCATCGTCACCAAGCTCAACGAGAAGCACATGCAGATCGCCTGGACGAGCCTCGTATGGGTGGGGCTGACCGACGTCTACGTCCGGCTGCTGGCCCACGGCGTCATCCAGGATCTGAGGTTCATCTGATGGCCGGCGAGAGCTACGAGACACACGATTACGATGTGGTCGTGGTGGGGGCCGGCGGCGCTGGGCTGCGGGCCGCCATCGAGGCCCACGACAAGGGGTGCAAGACCGCCATCATCTGCAAGTCGCTCCTGGGCAAGGCCCACACGGTCATGGCCGAGGGCGGCATCGCCGCCGCCATGGGCA
>JAPPNE010000012.1 GCA_028818775.1 Deltaproteobacteria bacterium
GGCGATCGGTCGAAGCGGTCTCGCCGTCGCGGGTGCGCTCCATGGGCGCCGGTGCTGGTGGGCTTCGCCCGCGTTCCGTCCGCGGCACGGGCCCCGCGTCCGGCGTTGTGCGCTCTGCCTCACGCTCCGGCTGCGTGCGCCCTGCGGCATCTGCGACCCTGGCCTCTATCGCCGGACCCTCCGGCGGCGACGGCGCGATGGCTTCGAGCGCGGCGAAGCGTTCTCCAGTCGCCGCCTCCAGGCGCTCGCGGAGCGCGCGCCGGTCGTCGGTCACCAGCTCGGCATGAAGTCGGGCACGGCTGATCTCCACATAGAAGGTCTTTTGGGTGGTGAGCCGAGCGTGCTCGGCTTCCATCGCTGCGATCACCCGGTCCACGGTGCGGCCCTGGAAGGCGTGCACCGTCGCCGCCCAGGCCCGGTCGATATGGCGAAGCTGCGGATCGTCCCGGCGCAGCGTCAGCGCCCTGCCGTCCTCCAGCCGGAAGGAGACGGCTTTCTCGCCGACCGCCGTCACCTCTGCCGTGCCGCTGTTCATCAGACCGTGCCTCATGTCGTTGCGGGTCCAGCACACGCGGTCGCCGCGGCGAAGCTCCATGGCGTCTGCGGCATGGACCTCCACCCCGCCTCTTCGCGCCGCCAGCCTCGCGGGCTCCCAGGCGACGGTGGCGCCGTCCTTGCCCTGGAGCGTGACCACGCCTGCTGCGCGGTCCACGGCGGCGACACGCAGCTCGTCGCCCTTGTCGACCCCGAGACGCTTGTAGCGGCGGTGGAAGGCCACCACGTCGCCGGGGGCGTAGTTGGCGGCGAGCGCTTTCTCCGCATTGGTATAGCCACGCGAGACCAGCCTCTCGCCGGTCACGGCCGGCCCGCCAATGGTGCCGTCCCGGATGAGACGCTCGCGGACGATGGCGTTGATCTTCTCCCTGAGCGCATGGCTGGGGGCCATCAGCCCCGTGGCCTGCCGTTCCTCGGCCGAGAGCGCGAGCCAGCGCGCGGCCGCAGCCCCGGCGAGGTTGTCCGCCTTCACCTCCGCGACCTTGTCGCCCAGCTTCTCGAAGGCCCTTTGGATGTCGCCCGCAAGGCTTGCCTCGACGGCCTCCTTCAGCGCCGGCTCGCGCTGGCGCACGATCTCGTCCATCACCGCGCACGTCATGCCGGCGCCCTGCAGTTGCGCGAAGGGCTTGCCGGCGTCGACGGCATCCAGCTGCTTCTCGTCGCCCACCAGCACCACGCGGGGGATGCGGAGCGCGTTGGCGATCCTCAGCAGGTCGCGTGCCTGCACGGTGGAGGCGAGCGAGCCCTCGTCCACCACCAGGACGGCTTTCTTGAACTGCTCCTTCATGGCCCGCTCGCCCCTGCGGGAGAGCCGGCCCTCGGCAACGCCCGCGTTGCGGGCCAGAAAACCCTGCAGGGTCTCGCTCGCGATCCCGGCCTCGGCATCGAGGGTGCGCGCGGCGGACGCCGACGGCGCAAGCCCCCTGACCTCGAAGCCGCGCTTCTCCAGCAGCGCGCGCGCCCTGTTGAGCATCGTGGTCTTGCCGGTGCCGGCGAAGCCCTGCACGCCCACGACGCGATCCTTCTCCGACAGGATCAGCTTCACCGCCTCCTTCTGTCCCTGGGTCAGGGGTCCGTTTCGAAGCGCCTTGTCGACGGCGCGGCCGCGCATCGGGGCCGCGCCCCGTCCCTGCCCGCGCTCCATGAGAGCGATGGTCTCGCGCTCGTCGGCGACGGTCCTGTCGGTGGTGAGCGAGTCCCCCGGCACCGGGTAGTCCGCAGCCAGCAGGGTGCCGGCCTTCTCCAGGCGCCCGACAGCAGCCTCCGCCTCACCGATGCTCACCGCGCCGGGCTTCCAGGTGAGGGCGGAGGTGAGCAGGTCGGTTCGCGAGAATACCGCCTCCCTCTCGGAGAGGTGCGCCACCGCCCAGGCGGCGGCCCGGTCCGCTTCAGTCGTCATGCCGGGATCGGCCTCCCGGTCCAGATCTGCCGGAGCGAGAGGCCGCTCAACGTGGGCCGCCTGCCAGTGCCTGGCTTCGCCGACCAGCTCCCGTGCATCGAAGCCCAGGGCCGCCGCCTGTCGCTGCCAGCTCTCGCGCAGCGCGTCCCTGTCCACCTCGCGCTTGTGGGCGCGGGTCATCAGCGCCGCGCGCTGCGCGAGACGCTGGTCCTGCGCCGTATCCCCAAGACCCTGCGCCGCCATCGCCGCCTCGATCTCCGCGCGGCGCGTGGAAAAGGCTTCGATCACGGGACGCCCTACGCCCGCAATCTCGAAGCGCCCGTCCGCATGCGTCTTCTCGACCCGATACCCCAGCTCTTGCAGGCCCCGCGCCAGCTCCGCGCGGTACATCGCGCCGATCAGCATCTTGCAGGCGTAGAGCTTTTCGTTCGCCATGGTGCGCCACTTGCCGGACCGGGGCGTTCCCCCGTCTTCGCCCTGCACCATGTTGGCGATGACGGCATGGGTATGAAGCTGAGGATCGAGATTGCGCGAGACCTCGTGGGTGAAGGTGGCGATCACCGCCTTCTGGTTCCCGGTGCGCACCATGCGGCCGCTGTCGGCATCCATCGTCCTGGTCTCGACGACGTTCTCCTCGATCCAGGCGAGAGTCCGTTGCACGGCTGCGTCATGGGCGGCGACGATGCGTTCGTCGCCGCCGATCAGGGCGGCGAGGGAGACCGACTTGGAAGCGGAGAAGGTGACGTCCCTGCCGGGGCGGTGGCTGATCGTGCCGTCCCCCAGCCTGCGGCCGAGCCTGCGCCCCGAGCCGTCGGGCACAGCGCCCTCGAGGATACCGCTGAAGACGTCGGGATCGACCGGCCCGGTGAGCCCCAGTGCCTCGGCGCCCTTGCCGACCCAGGCGCTGGCCTCCCTGTGCGCCGGATCTTCCTTCGCGTAGTACCCGTCTCTTTCGTAGTAGGAGACGCCCTGGGCGGGCGAGGCGACGGCCCCGATGGAGGCCACCATGTCAGAACTTGACCCAGGGCGGCTCGTCCTCGTCTTCCTGCGCCTCGGTGTCCATGGCCGCGCTGCTCTTGCCT
>JAPPNE010000013.1 GCA_028818775.1 Deltaproteobacteria bacterium
CATGTAGGCCAGCGCCGGGATGTGGCGGTGGTTGAACGCGGTCATGTGCACGCGTCCGGCGGCTTCCGCCTGGGACAGCATGGTCTCCGCCTGGGCGGCGTCCATGGCCAGGGGCTTCTCGCACAACAGGTGCAGTCCCTGCTCGAGGGCCGCCTGCACCATCTCGGCGTGGAGGTGCGGCGGCGCGACGATGCTGACGGCGTCGAGACCAGGGTGGGCCAGGAGTTCGCGGTAGTCCGTGTACACGTGGGGTACGCCGAATGCCTTGGCGGTGGCCTCCGCCTTGTCCGGTGTCCGTTGACAGAAGGCCACCACCTCCGCGTTCTCGGTGGCGCCGTATCCTTGCAGGTGCTGGGTGCCGAAGCCGCCTCCGATGACCCCGATTTTCACCGCCGTCATGAATTCTCCTCCTTGAGTTTACCCGCCTTACCCCGCCTGGATTCCCGCTTCCCAGGCTGTGTCAAAACCCCATCCGAGAAAGGCAACAACCCCCTGAATCGTCATTCCCGCGGAAGCGGGAATCCAGGGGTGGGGAGGCGGGGAAACGCCGCTGTAGCGCCCCACCACCGCCCCTGGATTCCCGCTTTCGCGGGAATGACGGATTGGACTTTCGTCGCTGGGAAGTGGTGTTTTCACACAGCCTGTTCCGCGGGAATGACGTTCCGCTGCGTAGTTGTTTTGAGTCTTGACACAGCCCGCTAATGCGCCCGCTCGCGTGCGGCGGGGACCACCAGGATCGTGAACGCGCCCAGCAGGTTGATGGCGCCGAAGAGGTAGAACGTGTAGCGCAGTCCGTAGGTGTCCGCTACGGCGCCGGCCACCAGTGGGAACAACAGGGACAGGGCCGAGCGCCCCACGTCCATGAAGGTCTGGGCCGCGCCCCAGATCTCCCTGGGCGCGTGCTCCAGTCCGCTGGCCTGGATGATGGGCCCCACGGCGAAGAGCGCCATCCCTCCGAGGGACACCACCGGGAGCAGGAACCACCCGGACGGCATCAACGGAATGGAGCCGATGAGCAGGCCCCCGGTAAGGAGCGAAAGGAAGATGGTGATCTTCCGTCCGAAGCGGTCGGAGAGGTGCCCGATGACCGGCGCGAAGATGGTGCCGACGAAGGCCAGGCACGCGAGGTAGACGCCGACCGTGGCGATGCCCATGTTCAGGTCCGTCGTCAGGTAGAGCGGCAAGAAGGTCGGGACCAGGTTCTCTCCGATGGAGCGCAGCGCCGCCACCAGGGTCACGCCCATGAGCGGCAGGTTGGTGAGGATGTCGCCGCGCAGGGCCCGGCCGTAGGAGGCGGAGCGGTTTCGCGCCGTGGCGTCGTGCCGCAAGGGCGGCAACACCGCCCAAAGGAACAGCGCGATGGCGACGCCCGGCACGAACTGGAACAGGTAGGCGGTGCGCCACGTGATCCACGTGAGCAGTGCGCCCACCACGATGGGGGCCACGGCCGCGCCGACGTTGGCCCCCATTGCGTGCACTCCCAAGGCGAAACCCATGCGGTCCGGGAACTTCTCGCCAACCACCGCGCGCGCCGGCGCGTGCCACATGAAACCGCCCAACAGGGCCTGGACGCACACCAGGGCGCCAAAGACCCAGAAGGTCGGGGAAAATCCCTGGAGCGAGACGAACAGGGAGGGCCACAGGAGCGACAGCAGCAGGACGCCCCGGCGGTCGCGCAGCATGTCGGTGGCCAGGCCGCCGATGGTGATGCTCAGGATGTGCGACACCCGCTGCGCCGAGCGCAACACGCCGATGTCGGTGTAGGAGATGCCGAAGTCGCGCACCACCAGGGGCAGGCAGACGTTCATGGTTCCCTGGAATATGTGCGTCACGCCGTGGCCCACGGTCAGTAGCCCAAGCACTCGGCCGCGGGACGGTTCCGGCGCCGCGGCCTCGGGTACGGCGGCTGAAAGGTCGGCGGAGGTGTTCACGGCGTGTTCCCGGTGCGGCTCATGCGCCTCCCCGCGAGGGTTGGCGGAGAAGGGAGGGAGTCGAACCCTCCGAGAACCTTACGGCCCTCAGACTGGTTTTGAAGACCAGCGGCACCACCGGGCACCTTCCTTCTCCATGCGCGGGCATCTCCGTATGAGGCTCTTATTTGTTCGCCGCGGGTTGCGCAAGGGCGGGCGGGGTGAAGGCCTGCACTTCCGGCAATTCCTCCTCATACGCCTCGACCTCCACCAGCGCCGTCTGCGAGATGGGACCCTGGGCGAGGCGCGAGGTTCCCTTGTCCAGGGTCAGGACGTTGGGGTTGCCGTGCCGTTCCAACCCGCCGGGAGCCTCGGGGTCGTACCAGGCACCGGTGGCGAGCACGACCACGTCGGGCGAGACGTTATCCGTGAAGCGGACACCGGCCAGACACGCGCCGCGATCATTGAATACGCGCACGACGCTTCCGTCTTCGATGCCCCTGACGGCGGCGGTGTCGGGGTGGATCAGCAACGGCTCCCGGCCCCGGACCTTGTTGTCCATGCTCACCGCGCCCGGGTCGTGCTGGCTGTGAAGCCTCGTGGTGGGCTGGTTGGAGATGAGGTGAAGCGGGAAGCGACGGGCGCGCTCCGCGCCCAGCCACTCCCCCGGCTCGATCCACGCCGGATGGCCGGGGCAGTCGTCGTAGCCGAAGCCCGCGATGGTTTCCGAGAAGATCTCGATGCGTCCGGACGGGGTCGGCAACGGGTGCCTGGCCGGGTCCTCCCGGAACCGGGCGAACAGCACCTTCTCCTCGCCCTCGGTGGGCAGGGTGATGTGACCGGCGCTCCAGAACGCATCGAAGGGCGGCAACTCGATGCCCTCGCGGATGAAGGAACTCCGAAGCCCGTCGTAGAGATGCCGCAGCCAGTCGTTCTCCAGCCGGCCCTCGGTGAAGCCTTCCTTGAACCCCAGGCGCTCGGCCAGCCCGGAGAAGATGTCGTAGTCGTTCCGTGCCTCGCCTACCGGCGGAACCGCCTGGGCCATGGCGAAGACGATGGGATCGGACGCCTGCCTGCCGATATCGTTGCGTTCCAGCGGAGTGGTGGCCGGCAGGACGATGTCGGCGTGCCGCGCCTGCGCGTTCCACCAGGGCTCGTGGACGATGATCGTCTCGGGACGCTGCCACGCCTCCACGAGCCGGTTGAGGTCCTGGTGATGATGAAACGGGTTGCCGCCGCACCAGTAGACGAGACGGATGTCGGGATACTCCAGCCGGCGGCCGTTGTAATCGAACGGTTCCCCTGGGTGGAGGAGCATGTCGGTGATGCGCGCCACCGGGATGAAGGCTTTCACCGTGTTCGCGCCTTGCGGCAGCGTGATTCCGCCGATGGATCTCACGGGATTGCCGATGGAGCCGGTGGAGCCGTAGCCATAGCCGATGCCGCCGCCGGGAAGGCCGATTTCCCCCAGCATCGCGGCCAGGACGGCGGCCATCCAATAAGGCTGTTCCCCATGGTCGGCCCGCTGGAGCGACCAACTCACCGCGATGAGGGTGCGCCTCGCGGCCATGCGCCGAGCCAGGCCGCGGATGATGTCGGCCGGAACACCGCACAGGGCGGCGGCCCATTCCGGATCCTTGGGACGGCCGTCCCGTTCGCCCATGAGGTAGGCGCGAAAGGTTTCGAATCCGGTGCAATACTTCTCCAGGAACGCCTCGTCGTGGAGGCCCTCCCGAATCAACGTGTGCGCCAGCCCCAGCATCAGCGCGGTGTCGGTGTTGGGGCGCGGCGCCAGCCACTCCGCTTCGAGGAAGTCCGCCGTGTCGTCCCGCGCCGGGCTGACGTTCACGAACTCCACGCCGTTCTCCTTGCAGAGTTCCAGCCAGCCACGCGTCGTGTGCCTGCCTATTCCGCCGGCGCTGACCTGGGTGTTCTTGAGTGGGATGCCGCCGAAACTGACCACCAGTTCCGTATTTCTCGCGATCACCGGCCACGAGGTGGCTCCATCGCGAACAGAGTTCCAGTCGTAGCCGAAGACGTGAGGGATGATGACTTCCCCGGCGGCGTAGCTGTACGTGTTGACCGATCGGACATAGCCGCCGAACTGGTTCATGAAGCGGTGAAGCTGGCTCTGGGCATGGTGGAAACGGCCCGCGGAGGCCCAGCCGTAGGAGCCGGCGAAAATCGCCTCGTTCCCGAACGACTCGCGCACGCGCCGCAGCTCTCCGGCCACGAGCTTGAGCGCCTCGTCCCAGGTCACCGGGACGAACGGCTCCGTGCCGCGGCCGCCTCCGTGATGCTCCGGTCCCCGCTCCAGCCAGCCTTGCCGCACCATGGGTCGCGCTACCCGGCAGGTGTGGTGCACCACGTCCGGGATCGACCGCCCGATGGGCGAAGGGTCCGGGTCCTCCGCGAACGGATGCGCGGCCACGATGCGCCCGCCCTGGACCTCGACCTGGTAGGCGCCCCAGTGAAGGGACGTTTGAACGCGCTGGTTGTTCGTATGGCTCATATCCGGAGCCTCCTGCTGCCGTGTCCCGCGCCGCAAGGAACGGGCCGTGCGACTCTTCCCCTGACAGTTTTTGGAAGATACCCTGAAAAGGGGATGCCCTCAAACAACGGACCCGCCCCCGGGAATCGTCATTCCCGCGCAAGCGGGAATCCAGGGGTGGTGGTGGGCGGGAACGACGTAATAGGTGCGTCGTTGCCGCGGGAGTTCTACTGGCATTTCCTGTCGGGCCGGACTACAATCCGGCGTCATGAAGGTGGAGCGGCGGGCCGTGCTGGAGCGGCTTAGGGATCATCTGACCGAGAACGACATCGTGGTGGCCGCCTTGGCCGGCACCACCGCGGATACCTACGAGGTGGTCCACCGGCCGGAGAACCTCTACCTCGTGGGCCTCGGCATGGTCACGCAGGTGAGCCTGGGACTGGCGCTGACTCTGCCCGATTCGAGAGTGGTTTCCCTGGACACCGACGGAAGTCTGCTGCTGGGGCCGAGCATTTTGTCGGTGGTCGCCGTATCCGGAGCGGAAAATCTCCGCATCATCGTGTTCGACAACGAGCAGCTCTTCGGCAGCCGCGGCGGCGCCCCCAGCCAGACCGCCGCTGGCGCGGATCTCACCGCCATGGCCCGGGCCGCGGGCATTCTGCACGCGGACACGGTGGCCAACGAGGACAGCGTGGGCGTGGCGGTGGAGAGGCTTTTCTCGCGGGAAGGCCCCGCGCTCCTGACCGCGAAAATCGCGCTGGCGGCGAGAGCCGAGGGCCCGAGCATGGACGGGCAGGAGAACAAGTACAGGCTGGTGCGGCGCATCGAGGCCATCCGCGGGCGCGCGATCCTGGCGCCGCCGAAGCCGTGAGTGGTTCCGTGAACGGTGGCAGACAGTGAAGGACGACATCGCGGCTGAAGCGCACAAGTGCCTGACGGAGGCGGGGGTCGACTTCGTGGCCTGCATGCCCGATTCGGCCTTCCTCGAGCTCTATCAGCGGCTGGAGGCGGACTCCGGCGTCCGCTACCTGCAGGTGGCCAACGAGAGCGACGGCGTAGGCGTCTGCATGGGCGCATGGCTCGGCGGCGCCCGCCCGGCCATGCTCATGGAGAACACGGGGTTCGCGCTGTCCTGCTACGCGCTCCTTCGGGGCCCCGCCGCCTTCGGCGTCCCCATGCTCCTGCTCATCAGCTACCGCGGTGGTTTCGGCGACCAGCGCTGGTTCTCGGTGCCCTTCGGCTGGGCCACCGAGCCATTGCTGGAGAGCCTGCGCATCCAGTACAGCGTGGTCCACGAACCCGGCGAGATGGACGCCGCCATCACCGGCGCGGTGCAGTCCATGAACGCCATGCAGGCGCCGGTGGCGGTGCTGTTCCCGCCCGAACTCTTCTCCGAGGTGAAATGAAACCCGCCAGCTTCGAGTACTACGATCCCCCGACCGCGATGGAGGCTGTGGCGCTGCTGGGCGGTCTGGGCGAGGACGCGCGGGTGCTGGCCGGCGGCCAGAGCTTGGTGCCGCTCATGAACTTCCGCTTGGCCCGGCCCGCGCACTTGGTGGATTTGAACCACGTCACCGAGCTGGATTTCGTGTCCGTGGCCGGCGGCGAGTTGCACATCGGCGCCATGACCCGTCAGCGGACCCTGGAACGTTCCGAGGAGGCGGCGGCCGGCTGGCCGCTGCTGCGGGAGGCCGCGGGATTCATCGGGCACGTGCAGATCCGCAACCGGGGCACGGTGGGCGGCAGCCTGGCGCACGCGTTTCCGTCCGCCGAGCTGCCCGTGGCCATGGTGACGCTGGATGCCGGAGTCGTGCTGCAAGGGGAGGGCGGCGAGCGCACCGTGGCCGCGGAGGATTTCTTCCTTGGCACCATGACCACTGCCCTGGAACCCGGCGAGTTGCTCCGTGAAGTCCGGGTGCCGGCGGTGGCTGCGGGAAGCGGCGCGTCGTTCCAGGAAGTGAGCCGGCGGTACGGCGACTTCGCGCTGGCGGGAGCGGCGGCGCTCGTGACCCTGGACCGGGACGGAGCGGTGAGCGGCGCGCGCCTGACGCTCACGGGATCGGCCCCCATACGCGCGCGCGACGCCGAGGCGGCGGTGCTGGGAGAGAAGCCCTCGGATGCACTCTTCCGCGAAGCCGCGCGCCGCGCCGTGGAGGGCATCGATCAGGAATCCGACATGCACGCCAGCGCCGACTACCGCCGCCGCACGTGCGCCGCGCTCGCCCGGCGCGCGCTGGCGCAAGCGGCACGGCAGGCCGCGGCGGCGACCGGGTCGGGCCAGTGACGATGGCTCGTTGCGTGGTTGACGCCGGGTAGACACGGGTACGGTGATCGAGCATGGGCAAACGGAAGATCGCAATACGGATCAATGGCACCGAACGCGGCGGCGAGGCGGAACCGCGCAGGCTGCTGAGTGATTTCATCCGCGACGACTTGGGCCTTACCGGCACCCACGTGGGCTGCGAGCACGGCGTGTGCGGCGCCTGCACGGTGCTGCTGAACGGCGATCCGGTGCGTTCCTGCCTGATGTTCGCGGTGCAGGCCGACGGCGCCGAGATCGACACCGTGGAGGGCCTCGCGCCGGACGCGGACACGCTGCATCCGCTGCAGGAGAAGTTCCAGGAGCGGCACGGGCTTCAGTGCGGGTTCTGCACGCCCGGCATCCTGCTTACGGCACGCGCGCTGTTGCGGGAGAATGCCGATCCCGGCGAGACCGAGATACGTGAATGGATCAGCGGCAACCTGTGCCGCTGCACCGGCTACCGGAATGTCGTGACGGCCATTCGCGAGGCGGCGGAGCTGATGTCCGAGGGCGGCGCGGCCACCCCGGTGCCCCGAAAGGATTGAAGAAGGGCTATGGCCTACATCGGTTCGAACGTGAAGCGCAGAGAGGACGTGCCGCTGCTCCGGGGCATCGGCAAGTACGTAGGCGACATTCGCCGGCCGGGTATGGTGCATGCCGCGGTGCTGCGCAGCACCCGCGCCCACGCCCGTCTCGTTGCCATCGACACGGCCGCGGCGCTGGAGCTTCCCGGAGTCGTGGGGGTACTCACGGTCGCGGACATGCCGGGCCTCAAGACCATTCCCATGCGTACCGGACAGTTGCCCGGTCTGGAACGGTCGCAGCAGACCCCCATCGCCACGGACCGGGTGCGCTACGTGGGCGAGCCCGTGGCCGTGGTGGTGGCGCGGGACCGGTACGTCGCCGAGGACGCGCTGGAGCTGGTGGAGGTGGTCTACGAGGATCTCCCGGCGGTGATAGACGCGCGCACGTCCATGGGACCGGAGGCGCCCCGGCTCCACGACGCGGTGCCGGGAAACGAGCCCGCCGGGTTTCAGGTGGAGACGGGTGATGTGAAGCGCGCTCTCTCCGAGTGTGACCTCATCATCGAGCAGACCTTCGAGACCAACCGTCACGCCGCGGTCCCGCTCGAAACCCGCGGCCTGGTGGCGGAGTACGACGAAAGCCGCGCCATGCTCACGGTGTGGGGCCCCACCAAGATGACCCACACCAACTGGCGTATCCTCTCGGAGTTGAGCGGATTGCCCCAGAGCGCGATCCACTTCATCGAGCCGGCGGTGGGCGGCGGTTTCGGCGCCCGTGGCGAGTTCTACCCCGAGGACTTCCTGATCCCCTTCGCCGCCATGCACTTCCGCGTGCCCGTGTGCTGGATAGAGGACCGCTCGGAGCACCTCAAATCCACCAACCACTCGCGGCAGCAGTCCTACCGGGTGCGGCTGGGCCTCCGCAACGACGGCACCATCGTGGCCATGGACGCGGAGATCCTGTTCGACATGGGCGGCTACACCCGCACCCACGGCGGTGTGCCCATCGTCTCGTCGTCCGCCATGCTGCAGGGTCCGTTGCGCATCCCGAACTACCGCTGCCGGATCCATTGCGTGCTCACCAACAAGACGCCGGTGGGCACTTACCGGAGCCCCGGCCGCTACGAGGCCAACTTCGTGCGCGAACGCCTCGTGGACATGGCGGCTCATCGCCTCGGGCTCGATCCCGCGGAGCTGCGGCGGCGCAACATGATCCGCCCGGAGGAGATGCCCTACGACCTCGGCAGGAACCCGTACCACTACAACGTCTACGACAGCGGCGACCTGCCGGGGCAACTCGAAGCGGCTCTGAGCCACATGGGCTACGAAGAGCTTCGACGGCGGTGCGAGGAAGCGCGGGCGGAGGGCCGGGCCATGGGCGTGGGCCTCGGCTGCTTCGTGGAGACCAGCGGCATTGGACCGTGGGAGTACGCCCGGGTGGAGGTGGGCAACAACGGCGGCGTGGTGCTCTACAGCGGCATCAACTCGGTGGGGCAGGGCATCGCCACTGCCCTGAGCCAGATCGTGGCGGACGAGATGTGCATCTCCATCGACGACGTGCGGGTGGTGCACGGCGACACCGCCAAGGTCCCCTACGGCAACGGCAGCAACGCCAGCCGCTCCACCGTCATGGCCGGGAGCGCGGCGGTGGGCGCGTGCGGCAAGGTCAAGGAGAAGCTCCTGCGGCTGGCCGCCGCGGAGTTGGAGATCGACGCCGGCGACCTGGTGTTGGCGGACGGCCGCATCAGCGTCCGGGGCGCGCCGGAGCGTAGTCTGGACTTCGCCGCCCTGGCCCGGCTGGCATTGCCCGGGCCGGCGCTGGCCCGGGGCTTCACTCCCGGCATCTCGGAGGAGGATTTCTTCGCCACAGACCAGAGGCCGTTCCCCTACGGCGTCCACGTGGCGGTGGTGGAGGTGGACCGCGAGACCGGCATGATCGAGATCCTTGACTACCTGGTGATGGAGGACGTGGGCCGCAAGATCAATCCCATGATCGTCGAGGGACAGATGGCCGGCGGCCTTGCCCAGGGCATCGGCGGCGCGCTGCTGGAGGAGTTCGTCTTTGACGGGGACGGACAGCCCCAGGCCACGAGCTTCATGGACTATCTCATGCCCACCGCCATGGACGTGCCTCGGGGACAGTTCATCTCCACCGAGGAATACCCGTCCCCCCACAACCCCCTGGGGGTCAAGGGAGCAGGGGAGGGCGGCATCACAGCCGCCGGCGCGGCCCTGGCCAACGCGGTCTCCAATGCCTTGGGGGTGGAAGTAACGCGCCTGCCGCTCAAGCCCGGCTACCTGCTGGAGCTGATGGACGCGGCGGAAAAGGGTTAAGCAGAGGGACTCAGCCATGAGCGAGCAGCGGATCGCACCGGACGCCATCGTGGACATGCACGCGCACCTCTACCCCGAGGGGTGCTTCGACGAGATGGTCAAGGCGCGGCCCGAGTTCGCCCTCACCCGCTCGGAACGGGGGCTTGCGCTGACCTGCCGCGGCAGTCATACCATGTCCGCGCCTCTGGAGGAGGCCCTCGCCGACCGCCTGCTGATTATGGACGAGGCCGGCGTCGGCGTCGAGGTGCTGTCCGTCGGCGCCCTCAACATCGGCCTGGCGGGCGACCGGGACGTGGCGTTGGCGCGGCGGGTCAACGACGGTTTGGCCGAGGCCTGCCGTGAGCATCCGGACCGCTTCCGCTTCGTGGCGGCGCTGCCGTGGAGCGGCACCGCCGCCCTGGTGGACGAGTTGGACCGGGCCATGGGGCTCGGGGCGGTGGGCGCCGGCATCACCACCACCGTGGGCGAGCACACCTTCGACGCGCCCGAGTTGCGCGAGTTCTGGCGCGAGGCCCACCGCCGCAAGCTGCTGGTGCTGGTGCATCCCACGTTCCCGCTCGACGGCCCCGCCAACGACCGTGGCGAGTACCTTGCCGTGGGCTATCTGGGCGAGACCGCCATGGCCGCCACCAAGCTCACCCTGGGCGGCGTGCTCGAAGAGTACCCCGATGTCCGTATCGTCTGGTCCCACTGCGGCGGCAGCCTGTGCATGGTGCTGGACCGGGTCGACCGCGGCTACCGCCGCTACGAGAAGTGCCTGCGCCCGCCCGGCGAATACCTCCGCGAATGCTGCTACTTCGACACCGTCTGCCTTTCCGGCCCCGCGCTGGACTGTGCCCGTGACACCTTCGGCGCCGACCGCCTCGTCTACGGCACCGACGAGCCCCACGTGCGCGACGCCAGCCGCGCCGTGCTCGCCGCGCTGCGCGCGCGCCCCTGGCCCGCGGCCGAGCTGGAAGCCATCCTCGGCGGCACCGCGCGGGCGCTGCTGGGGGAGCACTGAGGATCGGCACCAGGCCGCCCGGACCGTCTTGGCACGCGTGTCCAACAGCATTGCCATGCCCTCTGTATTGTCGTAAACAGAAATCAGACGGTGGTTGGTGCCACGCACATGGAAACGCTAGAGCTACGGCAGCGTTTGGCGGTTGCGGCGAGTTCGCTGCGGAGTTGCCTGGAGCAGCAACAGGCGGCGGGGATCGCTTTCTTGCCCGTGGGGACAGGCGCCGAAGCGGACCATGCCGGCGGCCCGGCGACCGCGGCCCAAGGCGACGAGGTTGCGACGGCGGCGGATCTCCAGGAGCTTCGCGCTGTCCTGGGCGACTGCCGGCGCTGCAAGCTGTCGCAGGGGCGCGGCCGCATCGTCTATGGAGTCGGCCGGGCGGACGCGGACATCATGTTCATCGGCGAGGGGCCGGGCGAGGACGAAGACCGCGAGGGCGAGCCTTTCGTTGGGCGCGCGGGGCAGTTGCTGACCGACATCATCACCAAGGGCATGAAGCTCCGGCGCGAGGACGTGTACATCGCCAACGTGGTCAAGTGCCGCCCGCCGCGCAATCGCGACCCCGAGCCGGACGAGGTCGCGGCGTGCGAGCCGTTCCTGATCCGGCAGATCGAGCTGGTGCGGCCGCGGGTGATCATCGCCTTGGGGAGGGCCGCGGCGCAGACGCTGCTGCGCTCCAACGAGGCCATCTCGCGCCTGCGCGGGCGCTGGCACGACTACCACGGCATCCGGCTGATGCCGACATTTCATCCGGCGTACCTGTTGCGCAATCCGGGGGACAAGAGGCTTGTCTGGGAAGACATCAAGAGCGTCCTGCGGGAGCTCGGGACGGCGGCGGTCTGACATGGCGAGCTTTCGTCCGATACCGGGGATCCGGTTCTGGTGCGCGCTGCTGCTGGTGGCGCTTGGCCTGGGCGCCCTGAGCGCCGGGGGAGCCGCGCGCGAGGCGGCGGGCCAAGGCGCCACGGGCTCCCACGTGAACCTCATCGTCATCAACGGCGGCATCAACCCGGCCGTCAACGACTACATCCGCGACAGCATCCAGCGGGCGCACGCGGGCAACGCCCGCGCCCTGATCATCCAGCTCGACACCCCCGGCGGACTGCTGTCCTCGACCCGCTCCATCGTGAAGGAAATGCTCAGCGCGCCGCTGCCGGTGATCGTCTACGTGGCGCCCAGCGGCGCCGGCGCGGGCTCGGCCGGGGTCTTCATCACCCTGGCCGCCAACGTCGCCGCCATGGCGCCCGGCACCAACATCGGCGCGGCCCACCCGGTTGCGGGCGGGGGACAGGAAGTCAAGGGCGTCATGGGCGAGAAGATCGAGAACTTCACCGCCTCGTTCAGCGAGACCATCGCCCAGCGGCGCGGCCGCGACACCGAGTTCGCCATCCAGGCGGTGCGCCGGAGCATCTCCATCACCGACAAGGAGGCGCTGGAGAAGCGCGTCATCGACATCATCGCGGTGGACGTGAGCGACCTCCTCAAGCAGGCCCACGGGCGCGAGGTGGACGTGGCCGGCACCAAGCGCACGCTGGACTTCGACGGCGTCTCCGTGCTGCGCTTCGAAATGGGGCTGAAGCTCAAGGTCCTCAACGTCCTGGCGGACCCCAACATCGCCTACCTGCTGATGATGGCCGGCATCCTTGGCCTGTACATGGAGTTCTCCAACCCGGGCGCGCTCTTCCCGGGCATCGCCGGCGGCATCGCGCTGCTGCTGGCGCTGGCGTCCCTGCAGGTGCTGCCCATCAACTACGCCGGGCTGCTGCTCATCGGCCTCGGCATGTGTCTCCTGGTGGCGGAGGCGTTCCTGCCGAGCTTCGGGCTATTGGGCATCAGTGGAGTAGTGTCCCTGGGGCTGGGCTCGCTGCTGCTGTTCGACGTCGAGGGCTCCGACCTCACGGTGGACCCGGGCATCGTGCTGGCGGCGGTGGGCACCCTGAGCGCGGCGGTGCTGGTGGTCACCTTTCTGGTGGTCAAGTCCCAGCGGCGCAGGGCCACCTTGGGCTACGAGGGCCTCCTCGGCGAGGTCGGCGAGGTGCGCGAACGGCTGGACCTGAAGGGCAGGGTCTTCGTGCACGGGGAGGTGTGGAACGCGGAAGGGGCGGAGCGGCTGGAGCCCGGCGACAGGATCGAGGTCGTCGGTCACGACGGGATGGTACTCAAGGTCAAACGCGCCGTGGAGAGCTGACCGGGGCCGCGCGCCCGACGAGTCGGCCGCGGCCGCGCAGGAGACATACATGCTGGATATCGGACCCATTGCGATCGTGCTTATCATCGTGCTCGGGTTGGCCGTCAGCGGCATCAAGATACTCAAGGAATACGAACGCGGGGTGATCTTCCGGCTGGGCCGGATGGTGAACGCCCGCGGCCCGGGGCTCATCTACGTGATCCCCTTCATCGAAAAGATGGAACGGGTGGAGCTCAGGACCGTGACCATGGACATCCCCTCGCAGGACGTCATCACCCGCGACAACGTGTCGGTGAAGGTCAACGCGGTGCTCTACTTCAGGGTCCTCGACCCCAACCGCGCCATCCGGGAGGTGGCCAACTTCCTGTTCGCCACCTCGCAACTCGCCCAGGTGACGCTCCGGAGCATCTGCGGCCAAGCGGAGTTGGACCAGCTCCTGTCCGAGCGGGAGCGCATCAACTCCGACCTCCAGCGGATCCTCGACGAACAGACGGACCCGTGGGGGATCAAGGTCGTCCTGACCGAGATGAAGCACATCGACCTCCCGGAGGAGATGCAGCGCGCCATGGCCCGGCAGGCCGAGGCCGAGCGCGAGCGGCGCGCCAAGATCATCCTGGCCGACGGCGAGTTCCAGGCCTCCCAGAAGCTGCAGGAAGCCGCCACCGTGATCGCCAAGGAGCCCATGGCCATGCAGCTCCGCTTCCTGCAGAGCCTCCAGGAAGTGGCCAGCGACAAGAACTCCACCACCATCTTCCCGGTGCCCATCGACCTGCTGACGCCGTTCCTGAAGAAGATGGCCGAGGAGGATACCTGATCCGCGGGAACGGACCGGGGGCCGCCTTGACGGCCTCGGCCTCCGGTTCCGGCTTCCGTCGCTGAGCCATGCTGCTGGAAGAGCTGGCCTATGATCTTCCCGAATCGCTGATCTCCGCCTACCCGGCCGAGGACCGGGTGTCCGCCCGCCTCATGGTGGTGGATCGCCGGTCGGGCGCCATCACCCATTCCCGTTTCGCGTCCCTCGGCGACTTCCTTTCTCCGGGCGACCTGCTGGTGCTCAACGATTCCAAGGTGATCCCGGCGCGCCTGGAGGGGCGCAAGGACAGTGGCGGGCGCGCGACGGTGCTCCTGGTGGAGCCGTTCGACGCGGAGCAGGGACTCTGGCTCGCCCTCGTGGACGCCTCCAAGAAGCCGCGGCTGGGGAGCCGCATCCTCTTCTCCGACAAGGTCGAGGCGACCGTGCTCGGCGATCTCGGCGCGGGCCGCTACGGCCTCCGCTTCGAGCACCCCGGCGTATTCACCGACATGCTCGAAGAGATCGGCGCGCCGCCTCTGCCGCACTACATCGAAAGGCTGCGGCGCGTGGAGGAAAAGGACCGGGAGAGCTACCAGACGGTCTATGCCGCCGCGCCGGGCTCGGTGGCCGCGCCCACCGCCGGGCTTCACTTTACGCGTGAACTGTTGGAGGAGCTTGCCGGCGGCGGCATCGACAACGTGACCGTGACCCTGCACGTGGGCCTGGGCACGTTCCGTCCGGTGCGCGAGGCCGTGGTGGAGAACCACCGCATGGACGGAGAGTGGTACACTTTGAGCGAGAGCGCGGCCCGGCGCATCCGCCGGGCCAAGGCGGAAGGGAAACGCATCGTCGCCGTGGGCTCCACGAGCACGCGCACGCTGGAGAGCGTCGTTGCGCGCAAGGGCAGGGCGGCGGCGGACGCCGGCATCACGCGCCTGTTCATCACCGCCGGCTACCGCTTCCGCGCCATCGACGCTCTTGTCACCAACTTCCACCTGCCGCGCTCCACGCCCCTGGCCATGGTGGCGGCCCTGGCGGGACTGGACTTGGTGCGCAGCGCTTACGCAGAGGCCGTCGCCGAGGGCTACCGGTTTTACAGCTATGGCGACGCCATGCTGATCCTGTAGAAAGAGGCGGGACCGGCCTCCACCGCCGCTCCATTTCACCATGCAATTCACCGTCACTCACACCGACCCGTCCAGCGAGGCGCGCACCGGCGTCCTCGAGACCGCCCATGGCGTGGTGGAGACGCCGGCCTTCATGCCGGTGGGCACCCGCGGTTCGGTCAAGGCCCTCTCTCCACGGGATCTCCGGGAGGTGTCGAGCCAGATCATCCTGTGCAACACCTACCACCTGTACATGCGCCCGGGGGAGGAGCTGATCCGGGATCTGGGCGGGCTGCACGCGTTCATGGGCTGGGACGGGCCGATCCTCACCGACAGCGGCGGCTACCAGGTGTTGAGCCTGGCGGCCATGCGCAAGATCACCGAGGAAGGGGTGTCGTTCCGCTCCCATCTGGACGGCTCATCGCACTTCCTGACGCCGGAGAAGGTGGTGGGCATCCAGCAGGCGCTGGGGGTGGACGTGGCCATGGTGCTGGACGAGTGCATCCCGTACCCGGCGAGCCGGGAGTATGTGAAGGCGTCCACGGATCGGACGGTGCGCTGGGCGCGGCGGTCGCTGGAGGCGCCGCGCAATCCGGACAGCGCTCTCTTCGGGATCGTCCAGGGCGGGGTGTTCAAGGACTTGCGCGAGGACTGCGCGGGGCGGCTCGCCGACCTCCCGTTCGACGGCTACGCCGCCGGCGGTCTGGGCATCGGCGAAGGGCCGGCGCTCCTGGCGGAGATCGGCGGCTTTACCGCGGCGCGCATGCCCGAGGACCGTCCGCGCTACCTCATGGGCCTCGGCAAACCCGAAGACTTGATTCACGGGGTCCGCTCCGGCTATGATTTGTTCGATTGCGTTCTGCCGACGAGGAATGCCAGGAACGGCACGTTATACACCGCCACCGGGAAGCTCAGCATCAAGAACGCGGCCTTCGCGCGGGACCCGCGTCCCGTGGACGAAAGCTGCCCGTGCTACGGTTGCCGGCATTTTTCGCGTGCCTATCTTCGCCACCTCTATGTGGCCGGCGAAATCCTTGCGGCCTATCTGAACACGCTGCACAACGTCTGCTATTACCAGAGGCTGATGACGGAACTGCGCGGGGCCATTCGGGACCGGTCGAGTCTGGAGAACGTCGCGGGCGGGATATGGGACTTGCCCGAGCCCGTGGCGTAAGGGCATGGCCGGCCCGGGTGACGGCCGGCAATCGCATCGCATCTTGAAGCTTTGGAGGAGAACATGTGGGACGTAGCCTATGCGCAGGCCGGAGGCGGCCCCAGCACATTCATCAGCATGTTGCCCCTCGTGCTGATCTTCGCGGTCTTCTACTTCCTCCTGATCCGGCCGCAGCAGCGCAAGGCCAAGGATCACCGCAACATGCTGGCACAGCTCAAGCGCAACGACGAGGTCATGACCACGGGCGGCGTGTTCGGCAAGATCCTTGGACTGACCGACACCGAGGTCACGCTCGAAGTGGCCCCCAACGTCAAGATCAAGGTGGGCCGGAGCTACATCGCCCAGCTTTTCAGAACAGAGAAGACCGCCGGCGCCAAGGAGGCCAAGGGCAAGTAGCGGGGGGCGGTTGCGGCGAGCTCCGGTTGGGGAAACAAGCATGCGTCAAAGTCTAGCCATTCGTCTGGTCCTGCTGGCGGTCTGCATGGTGGCGGCCGGGGTGTATCTCGCTCCCAGCTTCGTGCAGGGCCTGTGGTTCCTGCCCCAGAACGGCATCCGCCTCGGGTTGGACCTTCAGGGCGGGTCGCATCTGGTGCTGGAGGTGGAGGTGGAGAAGGCCGTGGAGAACCGCATGCGCCGGGTGCGCAGCAGTCTCCGCGACGAGTTGCGCGAGCGCAACATCGCCTTCACCGCTCTCGAGGTCGGCACCGCCGGGGAACTCGCCGTCAAGGCCTCGCCCGCCAACATGGATCGCATCCGGGATCTGCTGTCCACCGAGTATCCGGTGCTGGAGGTGTCCGAGTCCGGCACCGGCCCGGAGGGAGCCGAGCTGCGGGTGGTGTTCACCGACCGGGAACTCGCCAGCATCCGTGACTTCGCGGTGGACCAGACCCTGGAGACCATCCGCAACCGCATCGACCAGTTCGGCGTGACCGAGCCCACCATCCAGCGCCAGGGGCAGCGGGACGTGCTCGTGCAACTGCCCGGAATCCAGGACCCGGAACGGGCCAAGGCGCTCATCGGCAAGACCGCCCTGCTGGAGTTCAAGCTCGTGGACGAGCGCGGTGACGTGCAGCAGGCCGTGCGCTCCGGGCCGCCGCCGGGCCGCGAGGTGCTCTACGGCTACGAAGGCTCGGATTCGTCGGTGCGGCGCGAGCGGATCCCCTACCTGCTGGAGGCGCGCACCCTGATGACCGGCGAGGCCATCGCCGACGCCAACGTGCGCCGGGGCGACACCCTCGAGGGGCTCTACGTGGAGCTGGCGCTGAACTCCGTGGGCAGCACCGCCTTCGACCGCCTCACCGCGGAGAACGTCGGCCGCCTGCTCGCCATCGTCCTGGACGGCCGGGTCTACTCCGCGCCGCAGATCCGCGAGCGCATCTCCGGCGGGGTGGCCTCCATCACCGGCAGCTTCGACTTCCAGGAGGCCCGGGACCTGGCCATCGTGCTGCGCGCGGGCGCGCTGCCGGCGCCGGTGCAGATCCTGGAGGAGCGCACGGTGGGACCGTCCCTGGGGCGGGACTCGGTGCGGCAGGGCATCGTCTCCTTCATCCTCGGCAGCATCCTGGTGCTCATCTTCATGGTGGCGTACTACCGCGGCGCGGGCGTGTTGGCGGACGTGGCGCTGGTGCTGAACATCTTCTTCATGATGGCGATCCTCGCGGGCTTCGAAGCGGTCCTGACCCTGCCCGGCATCGCCGGCATCATCCTGACCATGGGCATGGCCGTGGACGCCAACGTGCTCATCAACGAGCGCATCCGCGAGGAAGTGCGCAACGGGAAGCCGCCGCGCACGGCCATCGACACGGGTTACGAACGCGCCATTCCGGCCATCCTGGACTCGAACCTGACCACCTTCCTGGCCGGGGTCATCCTGTTCCAGTTCGGCACCGGCCCCGTGCGCGGCTTCGCCGTGACCCTGTGCGTGGGCATCCTGACCACCGTGATCTCCGCCGTGTACGGAACGCGCATCTACTACGACTATCGCCTCACCCGGCGGAACCTGGTGCGGCTGTCGGTGTAGCCCCGGCGCGGGCACGACGGATTGGACTGAGAAGAGCACATGGAAATCATCAAGCCGGGAACCCGGATCCCCTTCCTGAGCTATCGCCGCTGGGGTTTCATGCTGTCGTCGGCGCTGATCATCGGCGTCGCGCTGTTGCTGTTCACCAAGGGACCGAACCTCGGGGTCGACTTCGAGGGCGGCACCATGGTGCACGTGAAGCTGCCCGAATCGGTCACCATCGGTGACCTCCGCGACGCGCTGCAGCAGTCGCCGCTGGGGGGAGTGGTGCAGGACTTCGGCGGAGGCGGCACCAACGAGTACCTGATCCGCATGGAGAAGTCGGAGACGGAGATCGGCACCGTGGGCAGGGACATCCGCGCGGTCCTGGACCAGTCGTTCGGCGCGGGGAAGTATGAAGTGCTGCGGGTGGAGTCGGTGGGCCCCAAGGTGGGCGACGACCTGCGGCGCCGGGGCATCCTCTCGGTGATCTTCGCCACCATCATGATGGGGGCGTACATCTGGATACGCTTCGAGCTGCGCTTCGGGCTGGGCGCCATCGTCGCGCTGATCCACGACGTCCTGATCACGGTGGGGGCGCTGGTGGTGGCCGGCTTCGAGTTCGACCTTCCCATCGTCGCCGCGCTCCTGACCATCGCCGGCTACTCCGTGAACGACACCGTCGTGATCTGCGACCGTATCCGCGAGAACATGCGCAAGAAGCGCCGCGACTCCATGGAGAACATCATCAACACCAGCATCAACGAGACGCTGGGGCGCACGATCCTCACCACCATCACGTCGCTGCTGGTGTTGACGGCCCTTCTGATCCTGGGCGGCGGGGTTATCCGTCCCTTCGCCTATACCCTTTTCGTCGGCTTCCTGGCGGGGCTGTACTCCACCGTTTTCGTGGCCACCCCGATCATCCTGCTGCTGGAACGAGGCCGCAGGCGCTAACCGCGAATCTCGGAAGTTGAAGGACGCCCGCAAGCGCTGGATCCTCAAGGAGGCCGATGCAACCGCGGCGGCGGATCTTTCACGGGAGCTCAGGCTCCCGCCCCTTCTCGCCAATATCCTGGTGCAGCGCGGGTTCGCCGATGCGGACGCCGCGCGCCGTTTCCTCTCGTCCAGCCTGAGCGCGGACCTGCCGTCGCCGCACCTGCTGGCGGGCATGGACGACGCCGTCCGCCGCATCGCCCGGGCACTGCGCGACGGCGAGCGCGTCTGCGTCTGGGGCGACTACGACGTCGACGGCACCACCGGCGCCGCGGTGCTGGTGTCGTTCCTGCGCGAGATCGGCGCCGCGCCGCTGTTCTACATCCCGCACCGCATCGACGAGGGTTACGGCATGAGCCGCCAGGGGATCGAGCACCTGCGCTCCCGGGACGTGTCCCTCGTCATCACGGTGGACTGCGGTATCTCCAACGCCGACGAAGTGGCCTTCGCCCGGGACCTCGGCATGGACGTGGTCATCGTCGACCACCACCAGTTGCCCGAGCGGCTGCCGGAGGCCGCCGCGGCCGTCATCAATCCCCAGCGCTCCGACTGCGCCTTCCCGGACAAGGGCCTGTGCGCGGCCGGGCTGGCCTTCTACCTGGTCATCGGCCTGCGCGCCAACCTGCGGGACGCGGGCTGGTTCGAGCCCGACGCCGTGCCCGACATCCGCCGCCACCTGGACATCGTCACCCTCGGCACCATCGCCGACATGGTGCCGCTGCGCGACACCAACCGGGTGCTGACGCGTCGTGGGCTGGTGGAGCTGGGCAGCTCGGAACGCCCCGGCATCGCCGCCCTGAAGGAGGTGGTGGGGGTGGCGCCGGGAACCGTGGACGCGGGCACCGTGGCCTTCCAGCTCGGCCCGCGCATCAATGCCGCCGGGCGCATGGACGCGGCGGTCAAGGTGGTGGAGATGCTCACCACGGATTCGCGCGAGACCGCGGACGCCATCGCCAGGGAGCTCGACACGCACAACCGGGAACGGCGGGAGACTGAAGCGCAGGTGCTGGACGAGGCGCTGGCGCAGATCGAGGAGAAACGCCTCCAGGACCGATGGTCCATCGTGGTGGGGAGCCGGGGCTGGCACCCCGGAGTGCTCGGCATCGTGGCCTCGCGCATCGTGGAGCGGTTCCACCGGCCGGCCATCGTAATCGGGTTCGAGAGTGAAGAAGGGAAGGGCTCCGGCCGGAGCATCCGCGGGTTCCACATGGTGCAGGCCATGCGGCGGTGCGCGGAACTGCTGGTGCGTTTCGGCGGCCACGAGTACGCCGGCGGCCTGAGCATCCGGGAGGAGAGCCTCGCGCCCTTTGCCGAGCGTTTCGAGGAGGTGGCGCGGGAGGCTCTCGACGAGGAAGACCTGCTGCCGTATCTTGATGTGGACGCGGAAGTGGATTTCGCGCAGTTGAGCCTGGGCTTGGTGCGGCAGATGCGGCTTCTGGGCCCCTTCGGAGTCGGCAATCCCGAGCCGGTCTTCCAGACCCGGGGCGTGGAGGTGTGCGAGCGCCGGAACTTCAACAGGGTTTCGCGTTTCCGGCTGAGGCACAACGAGCACACGGTGACGGCGGTGACCTTCGGCCCTCCCGAGGACCTCCCGACCCGGGTGAACGACCGCGTCGACATCGTCTACCGGCTCAGGGAAAACGAGTGGCAGGGGACCTACGCAATGGAACTCCGGCTGCTGGACGTCAGGGCGTCGTGAGGCGAGGACGCTCGAAAACGGCCACCACGGTCGAATGGGGGCCGGGCATTTGACTTCCATGCCCTTCTCCATTAAAAAGTCACGCAACCATGGGACGTTATGCAGTTGTAAAGACGGGTGGGAAGCAGTACCGGGTCGCCGAGGGCGAGTTGGTCGATGTCGAGCGCCTGGGCGGAGAGGTCGGTGCCACGGTAACCCTGGACGAGGTGTTGCTGGTGAGCGGCGGCGACGAGCAGGAGGCCAGGATCGGCACGCCGCTGGTGGAGCAGGCCCAGGTGACGGCCGAGATCGTCGAGCAGGGGCTCGACAAGAAGATCATCGTCTTCAAGAAGAAGCGGCGGAAGGGCTACAAGCGCAAACAGGGCCACCGCCAGCAGCAGACCACCCTTAGAATCGTCGAAATCCAGGCGTAAGGCGGAAGAACCGATGGCGCACAAGAAATCAGGCGGAAGCTCGCGCAACGGTCGCGACAGTCAGGGACAGCGGCGCGGGGTCAAGCGCTACGGCGGGCAGCACGTCAAGGCGGGCAACATCCTGGTGCGCCAACTGGGCACGAAGATCCATCCGGGCAAGAACGTCGGCATGGGGCGCGACTACACGCTGTTCGCGCTGGTCGAGGGCACGGTGGAGTACCAGCGCTGGGGCCGGTCGCGCAAGCGGGTGGCCATCGTTCCTGCCTGAACACGCCGGCACGAAGGCATGCGCCGGCGCCCGGTCATCCTGTCTCCCGAACCTTGAAACCTCGCGGCCCCGCCGCATTCCCATCCCACTCCACACCACGATTCGTCAGAACCGGTACCGCGGGGCGCTGAAGGCGGTTGCGCATACAAGCCGGAGACCCATCGAATCATGAAGTTCGTCGACGAGGTCGAGATCACGGTGAAGGCCGGGGACGGCGGCCGCGGCTGCGTCAGCTTTCGCCGCGAGAAGTACGTCCCCAAGGGCGGCCCGGACGGCGGCGACGGCGGCGACGGCGGTCACGTACGCGTGGTGGGGGACCCGCACCTGACCACGCTTCTCGACCTGCGCTACCAAAGGTTGTACCGCGGCCACCGGGGACAGCACGGACGCGGCAAGGACCAGCACGGCAAGAACGGCGAGGACCGGGTGATCCGGGTGCCGGTGGGGACCCTGATCCGCGACGCGGCCACGGGCGATTTGATCGCCGACATCGATACCCCCTCGGGCGACGTGGTGCTGGCGCACGGGGGCAAGGGCGGCAGGGGCAACAGCCGCTTCGCCAGCGCCACGCGGCAGGCGCCGCGGTTCGCCGAGCCGGGTGATGCGGGAGAAGAGCGGGAGCTTCGGCTGGAGTTGCGGCTGCTGGCGGACGTGGGGCTCATCGGACTGCCCAACGCGGGCAAGTCGACGCTGATCTCGGCCGTCTCCGCGGCGCGCCCCAAGATCGCGGACTATCCTTTCACCACGCTGGTGCCCAACCTCGGCGTGGTGGCCCACGGCGACCGGAGCTTCGTGGTGGCGGACATACCCGGGCTGATCGAGGGCGCCCATCGGGGCGAGGGCCTCGGCCATCGCTTCCTCAAGCACGTGACCCGTACCGGCGTGCTGGTGCACGTGCTCGACGTCTTCCAGCGTGACGGGCGCGATCCCAGGACGGACTTCGAGACCGTGAACCGCGAGTTGGGGCTGTTCGACGAGGAGTTGTCGCGCAAGCCCCAGATCGTGGCGGCGAACAAGGTGGATCTGCTGCCGGACCGGAGCACGGTCGAGGAACTCGAGGCGTTCTTCGGTGGGCAGGGCTACCGCTTCTGCGCCATCTCCGCGGTGACGGGCGACGGGCTGGAGCGGCTCAAGCGGATGATGGCCGAAGACCTTGCCGAAAGACGCGCGGCGTCCGGCGGCGGGAGAGATGCGGCACGGCACCTGGAACTCCATGGCTGATTTGAGACGCAAATACGTCCACCGCGCCAAGCGGGTGGTGGTGAAGATCGGCAGCCGCATTCTGTCTTCCGAGCGCGGCCTGCACGCGCGCCGCGTCGGGCGGCTGGTGCGCGAGTTGGCGGCGCTGCACGACCAGGACAAGAAGCTCGTGGTGGTAAGCTCGGGCGCCATCGCCTCGGGCCTGAGCCGGCTGGGGCTCGCCAAGCGCCCGCGGGACCTGCCCCAGGAGCAGGCGCTGGCGGCCGTGGGACAGATCCGGCTCATGGCGTTGTACGAGAACTCCTTCGGCGGCTACGGCAAGCACGTGGCGCAGGTGCTTCTGACCCACGAGGACCTGGCCAACCGCAAGCGCTACCTCAACGCCAAGCACACCCTCAAGACGCTGCTGGACTGGAACATCATCCCCATCGTCAACGAGAACGACACGGTGGCGGTGGAGGAGGTCAAGTTCGGCGACAACGACCAGCTCTCGGCGCTCGTGGCCACGCTCATGGAGATGGACCTTCTGGTGATCCTCAGCGACGTGGACGGGGTGTTCGACAGCGATCCCAGGTCGAACCCGGACGCCCGGCTCATGCCGGTGGTCGACGACCTGGCCGCGGCCAAGCAGGTGGCCCAGGACACGGCGCCGTCCGAACTGGGCCGCGGCGGCATGTTCTCGAAGCTCTGCGCCGCGGAGCAGGCGAGCCAGGCCGGCATTCCCACCGTCATCGCCAACGGCCGCGAGCGGGAGGTGCTGGCGGGCCTGTTCGACGGCAGTCGCGAGTCGGGCACCCTGGTGCTGCCCGAGGAAAACCGCCTCACCAGCCGCAAGCACTGGATCCTCTACAATCTCAAGCCCTCGGGCGAGGTGATGGTGGACAACGGCGCCTTGGCCGCCGTGACCGCCAAGGGCAAGAGCCTGCTGCCCTCGGGCGTGAGGGAAATCAAGGGCTCTTTCGGCGCCGGCGAGTGCGTGAGCTGCGTCGACGACAGCGGCCGCGAGTTTGCCCGCGGCCTGGTGAACTACAGCGCCCAGGAGTTGCGGCGGATCAAGGGTTCCCACTCGGGCAAGATCGAGAGTATCCTGGGTTACAAGGCCTACGACGAGATCATCCACCGGGACGATCTCGTGCTATTGTAAAGAGAGGAGAACGGGAGTCGTCATGGGAGTTGCCGAGGAAGCACGGGAGATCGGCCGGCGCGCCAGGGCGGCGGCCAACGCCCTGGCCGATCTTTCCACCGATGTGAAGAACCGGACCCTTCTGGGCATGGCCGACGGCATCGAGGAGCAGCAGGGCTTCCTGCTCGCCGAGAACGCCAAGGATCTCGACGTCGCGGCCGGGAAGGAGCTCTCCACGGCGGTCATCGACCGGCTCACGCTCAATCCCAAGCGGGTGGCGGACATGGCCGCGGGCATTCGCGACATCGTGGCGCTGCCGGACCCGGTGCGGGAAGTGACGCGGACCTGGACGCGCCCCAACGGCCTCGAGGTGGGCCGCATGCGCATCCCGCTGGGGGTCATCACCATCATTTACGAGGCCCGTCCCAACGTCACCGCGGACGCCGCGTCCCTGTGCATCAAGTCGGGCAACGCCGTCATCCTCAAGGGCGGCAGCGAGGCGAAGTTCTCCAACCAGGCCATCGGCGAGGTGCTGCGCGGCGCGTGCGCGCGCGCCGGCGCGCCGGAGGACGCGGTGCTGGTGGTGGAGTCCACCGACCGGGCCATGGTCCACGAGTTGCTCAAGCTCGAGGAGTACGTCGATTTGATCATCCCGCGCGGCGGCGAGGAACTGATCCGCTTTGTCGCGGCCAACTCCCGCGTGCCGGTGGTCAAGCACTACAAGGGCGTGTGCCACGTCTACGTGGACGCCGACGCCGACCTGGACATGGCGGAGCGCATCGCTCTCAACGCCAAGGTGCAGCGCCCGTCGGTGTGCAACGCCATGGAGACCCTGCTGGTGCACGAGGCGGTGGCGCCGCGGTTCCTGCCCGAGGTCCTCGGCAAGCTCCGGGAGAGGGGGGTGGAGATACGCGGCTGCGACAAGACCCGCGCGCTTCTGGACGCGGTGGCGCCCGCGAGCGAGGAGGACTGGCACGAGGAATACCTGGACCTGGTGCTGGCGGTGCGGGTGGTGGCGGACATGGACGAAGCCATCCAGCACATCCGCAAGTACGGCTCGGACCACACCGAGACCATCGTCACCGCCGACCGCGCCAAGGCGGAGGCCTTCGTCGCCCGGGTCAACTCCTCGGCCGTGCTGGTGAACGCCTCCACGCGCTTCAACGACGGCGGCGAGCTGGGCCTCGGGGCCGAGATCGGCATCAGCACGAGCAAGATCCACGCCTTCGGCCCCATGGGCCTGGAAGAGCTGACCAGCACCAAGTTCTTCGTCTACGGCGACGGCCAGGTGCGCACCTGATTCCATGAGACTCGGCCTGTTCGGAGGCACCTTCGATCCGATCCACTTCGGCCACCTGAGGAGCGCCGAGGAGGTGCGGGAAGCGCACGCGCTGGACAAGGTCTGTTTCGTCCCCAGCGGTGTCCCCCCGCACCGGAACGCCGAGCCCGGGGCGGCGGCCCACCACCGCCTGGAGATGGTACGGCTCGCGGTGGCGGACAAACCCGGCCTGTGCGCTTCCGACGTGGAGGTGGCCCGGCCGGGCGCCTCCTTTTCCATCGATACCGTGCGCCACTTCTCGGGACGGCTTGCGCAGGGGGATGACCTGTACCTGATCCTCGGCCTCGACGCCTTCCTGCTGTTCGGTTCCTGGAAGGACTGGCGCGAGCTGCTGGCCCTTGCCCACGTCATCGTCACGTCCCGTCCCGGCGCCGGCGACGCGCTTCCCTACGAGCGGATTCCCGTTGTCGTGCGGGAGGCGTTTTGCTATGATCCGGTCCGATCCGGCTTCCGGAACGAGTTCGGCAAGGAGATCCTGTTCACGCGCCTGACGGACGTGTTCGTCTCCGCCTCGGCCATCCGGGAGCTGCTGGGAAAGGGGAAATCGATCCGCTACCTGGTTCCCGAAGAAGTGCAACGCTACGTGGAAAAACACCGTCTCTACAGCGAGTCGCCGGAGTGCTAGTGTCCGATAGCCCGACGCGCGACGCCAAGGACAAGGCCCTGCTGCTCTGCGGCCTTGCACTCGACAAGAAGGCCCAGGACCTCGTCTTGCTGGAAGTCGGCGAGCTCACCACCATCGCCGACTACTTCCTCATCTGTTCCGGTCGATCCGACCGGCACGTCCAGAGCATCGCCGAAGGCATCAAGGAGGACGGCCGCGCCCAGGGCCTGCGCCCGCTCTCCAGCGAGGGGATCACTCGCGGCCAGTGGGTGCTCATGGACTTCTCCGATGTCCTCGTGCACGTCTTCTACGAGCCCGTGCGCCGCTTCTACGACCTCGACGGCCTCTGGGCCGGCGCCACGGTAGTGGAGCTGCCCGAGCCCCACGCAACCCTCGCCGCGCAGTTCACCAGCGAGGGCGATCCGCCCGACCCCTGGCCGGCCGCGGAGGGCGGCGCGGGTCCGGGGTACTTGGGTAAGCCGGTGCGGTAACGCCCTGCGTCACGGCGGACACGGGGCCTTCGCAGACGCCATCGTGTCACGTGAATATGGGGGGAATTGTGGGTGGTGATCCCAACGGGACTCGAACCCGTGTTTCTGGCGTGAGAGGCCAGCGT
>JAPPNE010000014.1 GCA_028818775.1 Deltaproteobacteria bacterium
TGCTGTTCGTGATCCTGATGCTGATCATCGAGTACGGCGTCATCGCCCGCTTCGAGCAGCGCGCCTTTGCCTGGCGCCGCACGTTCTCCGCGGCCGCCCTATAGCGTCACAAGGCCCTACCGCCCCTGGGCCTTGATCTCCGCCATGGAGAACGGCCCGGCCCCCATCATCTGGTGGATCTCCCACTCGATCAGCTCGAACGTGCAGAAACCGGCCGCCGTGTAGGGGTCGCTGCCGGCGATCTCCTCCGCCTCGTCCCGTGAGTCCGCGCGTATGAGGTAGATGCCGAGCCGGCGGTCCGGCGTCGGCCCCGACATGACGATTTTTCCCGCCGCATGCTGGCGCTTCATCCAGGACAGATGATCGTCCAGCGTGACGGTCCACTCCTCCCTGGGCTTGACCGCGCTCCTCATTCCGATGAACCACATGTTCGTCTTCTCCCTTGTCGTCCGCGCGAACGCCTACCGCGTGGCGCAGATGTCCCACCAGTTCTGGTCCAGGTCGCTGAACACGAACGACACCTCGCCGTCGTCCTCCTGGAGATCGCGCACCTCGCCGATGCCCATGTCCTTGCCGGACGTGCGGAACGCCCGGTGCGCGTCCACCACCTCCTGCTCGCTCTCCACCTCCAACGTGAACCGGTTCAACGACGACACGTAATGACGCTTCCGGCCCGGCAGCACCACCACGTACCAGGGCGTGTCGAAGTGCTTGATGTACACCGACATTCTCCCGCCGCCGAGAATCTCCAGGCCCAGCACGTCGCTGTAGAACTTCGCGCTGACCGCCTTGTCGTCGCATTCACGGGTGCCGTGGCTCAGCGCCTGGGGCAGGTAGCCGCGCCCGGGAAAGCGTTCCTCGGTCAACTTCTTCTCGCCCCACGGGTTGATGGCGTTGCGCTGGCCGCGCACCACCGCCTCGTGGTCGTAGTACTCGATCTCCCAGTCGTTGCCGCCGGGCTCGCGGAAATAGACCGAGTGGGCAAAGTGGTTCTCGTGCGGGCGGCTGACGCGCATGAGCTTGTAGCGTTCCTTCTGCGACTGGAGGTAGTCGTAGGCCGCGTTGACTTCCTCAAGGGTCTCCACCCGCACGCCGTAGTGGTGCAGGTGAGGCTTGTCCACCGCCTCCGGCGCTCCTTCGTGGACGACGAGTTCCCAGTCCGTATTGGGATGCTTCACCGCCGCCTGACCGTCTCCCTGCCGCACGACGTCGAACGCCAAGAGATCCGTGAGCACCGGCAACGTATCGTCCAGGGACTTGCATTCGTAGTGGCCGCGCTTGAGTGCGGTTGGCTTGATCATGTCGACTTCCTCCCCGATAGAGTCCCGTCCGAAGTGTTTCGTGAGTGGCCCGCATGCGCGAGTTACGGGCCAACGTAGCGCATTTCCGGCGGTTGATGAAGTGCCCTTGTCCCTGCCGTGTTTACGTTTGCGTTTTGCCCCTCTCCCTGTTTCCATCGACATGTGCCGGGCGGCAGTATCGGGAGACACGGGAGACCCATGATGACGACTGAGCCCAGCGAGTTGGTGGACCCGGCCACCGCTATCATGGACCTGACGAAGGTTTTCTGATGGGCGCCGCGTGGCGCGGCATCCATGCACTACATTGTCGGAGGTTCCGCTTATGCTTCGCCAATTCATTGCCAGTCGTGCGCTGCCTTTCGCCGACGGCCACGAGTTCGGTTCCGCCGGCCCCTACGAGGTCGTCGCGGCCCAGGTCCACGGTGAGGTGACGCCGGACGATCCCCGCAATGCCTGCATCATCAACCTTGCCAAGGCGCCGCGCAATGACCGCGGCGCGGTGGAGTACACCTGCAACGTCCACATCCTGCGGCCGAAGCACATGGCGCAGGGGAACCGCCGAGTGCTCTACGAAGCACCCAACCGGGGCAGCAAACGCGCCTTGATGTTCCTGAACGACGCGCCGGAGTGCAATAACCCCATGACCTTGGAACACGCCGGCAACGGGTTCCTGATGCGTCACGGCTTTACCTGGGTCACGTCCGGCTGGCAGGGAGACCTCGTGCCGTGGAAGGAGGGCATGGTCCTGGACGTCCCGGTGGCCACGGACGACGGGCAGCCGATTCAGCGGCAGGTACGGACCGAGATCTGCGTGAAGCGTCCCGGCGTCCGTTCCCAGCCCTTGAGCGGTGATCCGCGCGTCCGCAGCTACCCCGCCGCCAACCTGGACACTTCCGGAGCGGAGTTGACGGTGAGAATGCGCTCCTACGGCGAGCGGGAACCGGTTCCGCCCGGGGACTGGGCGTTTGCCGTGGAGACCCAGGCCGACGGCGACGGACCGGCGAACGTCACGCCGAGCGCGGCCCACCTTCATCTGCCGGGCGGATTCATCCCGGGGGCCATCTACGAACTGGTGTACACGGCGCGGGATCCCTTGGTGCTCGGCCTGGGATTCGCCGCGGTGCGCGATCTGATCTCGTTCCTGCGCTACGGGAAGGAAGACAGCGACGGCAACCCCAACCCCCTGTCGGACGGTGGCGGGGTCGAGAGGGCCTATGCGTGCGGGCGGTCCCAGAGCGGAAGGTTCCTGCGGGACCTGGTCTACCACGGCTTCAACGAGGACGAGGGCGGCCGGAAGGTGTTCGACGCCATCGCGCCCCACGCCGGCGGCGGCGGCCGCATGTTCCTCAACTACGAGTTCGCGCGCCCGGTCACCTCGTGCCAGCAGCACTCCAACCAACAGGAGCCCGAACTGTTCCCCTTCGCCTACAGCGTCATGGAGGATCCGCAGAGCGGCCGCCGGGACGGCATTCTCAAGCGGCCGGCCACCGATCCCCTGGTGCTGCACACCAATACCTCCACCGAATACTGGCAGAAGCGCGGCGCGCTCGCCCATACCGACGGACGCGGGAACGACGTGTCTCCACCCGACGGCGTGCGCATCTATCTCATGGCCAGCGCGCAGCACAACGCCCTTCACGGCGCCCGGGCGAAGAAGGCCAAGACCCAAAACCTGACCAACCCCCTGGACATCGGTCCGGTCCTGCGCGCGCTCATCGTCGCCATGGACCGCTGGGCCACCGACGGCACGGAGCCGCCCCCGAGCCGGATTCCGCGAACGGAGGACGGCACCCACGTCACGCCCGAGAGCCTGCGCACCGGCTTCCCCGCCATTCCCGGGGCGCCCTGCACCGGACTCCACAACCGCCAGCTCTTCCTGGACTACGGCGAGGGCGTCACCCACGGCGTCATCGACGCCCGCCCCAAGGCCGCGCCGGACGGCGCCGGCTACACCATCCTCGTGCCCGCGGTGGACGCCGACGGCAACGACGTCGCCGGGATCCGCCTCCCCGCGATCGGCGTCCCCTTGGCTACACACACGGGATGGAACCTGCAGTCCGAGGAGCTGGCGGAAGGCGAGCTGGCCGACTTGCTTGGTTCCTGCATCCCCTTCCCCGAGACTCGCGCCGAACGCGAAGCCGGCGGTGACCCACGGCTTTCCCTGGAGGAGCGGTACGGGAACGTGGACGCCTACGTCGACCGGGTACGCGAGCAGATCGCCGCTCTGGTGGAGGCGGGTTACATGCTGGCGGAGGACGCCGAGGGGCTGCTGGCGGACTCCCGGCAGGCGTACGTGGAGGCCGTGAAGTCAGGCTGAAAGACGTGTGGAATGCCCCCGGCGAGACTCGAACTCACGACACCAGGATTAGGAATCCTGTGCTCTATCCTGCTGAGCTACGGGGGCGTATCGGGAAGTCTAGCACGGCATCGGCGTCCAGACACCCGTGGGTACCTGTTCCGCGGCCGTGAGGAGCGTTTCTGACACGCCCTCGCGTGGCTTGTCAAACGACCCCTTCGTGGTGGTTTCCTCGTGCTAGGGCTAGGCATCCGGCGGTACCTGCATCCCGCGCTGGACCGCTGGGCGGGCACCGATGGCGTCGAACCAGCGCTTGACGTTCGGAAAGTCGGCCAGATCCACCTGGTGTCTCTCGTACCGGCCTACCCACGGGTAGGTCGCGATGTCCGCCACCGAGTAGTCATCGGCAAGATACTCATGATCGGACAAGCGTTTCTCCATCACGCCATATAGACGGCGGGTTTCGTTCTTGTACCGGTCGATGGCGTAGGGAAGCTGCTCCTTGGCGCCGATGAAGTGGTGCGCCTGGCCGAACATTGGCCCTACCCCGCCCATCTGGAACATGAGCCACTGCATGACGTCGTGGCGCGCCCGGGACTCCTCGGGGAGAAACCGGCCGCCAGCCTTTTCGGAAAGGTAGAGCAGGATGGCGCCGGACTCGAACAGGCTGTAGGGGCTGCCCTCCGGACCATCCTGGTCGACGATGGCGGGTATCTTGTTGTTGGGACTGATGGCGAGGAAATCCGGCGCGAACTGCTCGTCCTTGCCGATGTTGATGGGATGCACGGTGTACGACATCTCCAACTCTTCCAGCATGACGGACACCTTGCGGCCGTTGGGTGTTCTCCAGGTGTACAGATCGATCATGAAGCCTCCTTCGCAGCCAACCTGGTTCGCCTGCCGGCCCAGGGCAACCGCGGGAATCGTTTTTTGCTTATCCGGCCGGCGACGAGGCCGGCCAACACCACGAGCAGGAAAAGGACGACCGGGCGGACGCGTGCGCCGAATTGCGCCGTGTCCGATTCCACCTGCACGGTCCGTGTGACCTCTGTTGCCGGTTGCCCTCCCCGAGGGGTCGCGACGACCGACACCGTGTGAGGCGAGGCGTCCACGAAGTGGAACACGAGATCGAGAGTGCCGCGCGTGGGCGCCCTGTTCAACCGGAATATTTCCCGACCCTTCTCGAGCTGCACGATACGAAGGGTTACCGCGGCGGGTACGGCCTCTTCCGATCCAGGGTGAGTGCCGCGCCATCGAATGGTACTCGGATGTCCCACGAGGGAGGGCGTCACCGTCAGCTTGCCATCGAGCGCCGTGGCTCGGACGGTCTCCGCCCCAAGGATTCCGTTCCCTCCGGCGCTATACAGCAGCACGATCGCGAGGACCGCCACCACGCCCGCAGGAACGGTGAAGATCCTGCCGGCGATGAAACCCAGGAGGAAGAGAGCTGCGACAAAGGCGGCGAGAAAGGCGGTCTTCGTGCGGTTCTCGCGAACCTGGACCGACCGGGAGCCTTGGAGGCGGCGTCCTTGTGCGTCGGTGGCGCTGACTTCGAGGCGGTAAGTGCCCCGAATCGGGAAGACATAGTCCCAGGAAAGCGCTCCGGTCACGCCGGCGAGCTTCATCTCGACGAGACGGGTTCCCTCGATCAGCGGGAAGTCCGTGGACACGAGGTTGCCGGGCGGCGGCGCCGTGAGAAGGATGGAGAGGTCCAACGGGGCGCCGGAGCCTCTCCCGTCTTCATCGATGTCTACGGTGATGCGGGCCGAGTCCTTCAGGGGGCGCAACAGGGTTGTGTCGGGCGATACCTGAATCCTGATGGCGCTTTCGTCGACCCAGGCCGTGAAGGGAGCGGCCAGACTCGCGGACAACAGGAGTGCAAAGAGCAGGGACAGCACTCGGGCAACGGCCGTGAAGCATCTTCCCAAGCTCGGCGGCAACGGGGTTGGCAACGACGGAGGCTTGGGCCCGACCCACGGACCGTGATGTGAAGGGTTGCGAAGAGTGTCGGCTAGTGGCACGGAACAATGGCCAGACCATGACGCAAGTCATGCAGGGCATCGTGAACCGGAGGATAGGCGGCGGCCAGACTCACGTAAAGAAGCACGCCCACCACCGCCATGAACACCGCGGACTTCAGGTAAAAGGACGATGCTTCGGACATCACCGCGGTGAGTCCGGACGCGGCGCTTCGAGTCAGTCGCTCTGTCACTTCCATCATGGCAGTGGAATCTATGCCACGGCGTGGATGATTGTCAAGCAAGGCCCGGACGAGAGTGGAGGCATCCCAGCCCCATGCGACACCTCCTCTCTTGGTCATTCAGGGGCGTTCAGGAAGTTCTCCACGACGTTGTGAAAACGCTCTGTCTGGTCCCACTGGCACCAGTGGCCGCATTCACTGAACACGTGCATCTCGACATTGGGAAGCTGCTGGAAGAGCAGCATCCCGCGTTCGAGGGCGACGCCGTGATCGTCCCGGCCCCACAGCAGCAGTGTCTTGTTCTTGAGTGTCGGCAGCACGTCGCTCAAGGATGGCGGCGCGGGCGCATCGCGCCTCTTCTGCTGCGCTTCGTAGTTCTTGCCCACGCTCATCTCGTAGCGGGTGGCCACCAGCGCGTCGTCCACCAATTCGTTGTGGTACAGGGTCTTCATGGTCATGTTGCGGACGTTTTCCAGGCTGGGCTCGTAGCTCCTGAGCTGCGCCCCGTGCGCCGCCGCCTGCTCAGCGGATGCCGCCGAGCCTCGCGGAGCGATGGTGCCGCTGGCCGTGGTGACGAAGCGGCGCGCGCGGGAGTCCGCGAGCGCGATGTTGACCGCGATGTAAGCGCCCTGGGAATTGGCGACCATGTGAAACCGCTCGAGCGCGATCTCGGCGAGAAAGGCCTGCGCGTGACGGCAACGGAACTCCATCGAGAAGTCGTCGCCGTTGTCCGTGAGACCGTATCCGGGCTGATCGAAGGCAATGACTTCGAAACCGGCGTCGACGAACCGGTCGACGTTGGGACTCCAGCTTACAGATGCGCAAACGCCCGGTGCTCCGCCATGGATCAGGACGATGGGATGCCCTTTCCCACGCCGAACGTAGAAGGTTCGCAAGCCCTCGATATCGATGAATTGCCCGTCATCCGCGATCAGCATGATAAGGCTCCTTGATCCCCGCGGGATCTACGCCCGGATACACGCGACCCCGTGCCCCCTCCTCTTCTCCAGCAAGGGAACGGCTTGCTCCGTGCATTCCGCGACGCGCAGCGGACAGCGGGATGCGAACCGGCAGCCCGGGCCGGGGTTCAACGGCACCGCGGGCTCGCCTTCGAGGGGGCGCAGTTGGCCCGTGTGGCCGATGCGCGGGCGCGTGTCGAGGAGGGCCTTGGTGTAAGGATGCAGCGGGCGTTGCATCACGTCGTCCGTGGCGCCCTCCTCCATGATCTTGCCGCCGTACATGACCGCGATGCGGTCGGACACGTATTCGGCCACGTTGAGGTCGTGGGTGATGAAGACCATGGTGAGCCGCAGCCGCCTGCGGAGGTCCTGTAGGAGGGACAGGACCTGGGCCTGAATCGATACGTCCAGCGACGAGACGGGTTCGTCCGCCAGGATCAGCGAAGGCTCCGTGGCCAGCGCCCTGGCGACGGCGATCCGCTGCCGCTGTCCTCCACTGAACTCGTGCGGGTAGCGTTCAAGGTGTTGTGAGGACAATCCCACCTGCTCGAGCAGTTGCACGACACGCTCGCGCCGCGCGTCCCCGTGGAGGCCGAAATGGATGGACAGGGCCCGGCCGATGATCATCTCGGTGCGCATCCGCGGATTCAGGGAGGAGAACGGGTCCTGGAAGACGAACTGGATGTCCTTGCGCAGCGCCTTCATGTCGCTGGTGGACGCCTTCAGAATGTCGCGGCCGGCGAGGAACACGTCCCCGGACATGACCGGAAGCAGCCTCGCGATGAGCTTGGCCGTGGTCGACTTGCCCGAACCGCTCTCTCCCACGAGGCCCAGGGTTTCGCCCCGGGCGACCTCGAACGAAACCCCGTCCACCGCCTGCACCGTGCGCCGGCCGTAGAGAAGGCGGCGAAACGCCCCTCCGCTCACGTCGAAATACTTGACGAGGTCGCGGACGTGGAGCAGAGACGGCGCGCTGCCGGCCATACCGGGGGCTTCCATCATTCCGGTTCCGTTTTACGTTGGCCGCGTTCCGACACGAGCCAACGGATAGTGGCATGCGTATACATGCCCGCGCTCCGCCGGCGTATTCGCCGGCGACCGGGTCAACTCCGGGATGTCCCGTTTGCATCGCGGCTGGACGTGGGCACAGCGCGGATGGAAGCGGCAGCCCGGAGGCGGCGTGCGCAGGTCGAAGATGGTGCCGGGGACGCCCTGCAATGGCTGCCCTCTCTGCGGCACCGAGTTGATGAGGCCCGCCGTGTAAGGGTGCCTCGGAGCGGTGAATATCGCGTCCGTGCTCCCGACTTCCATCAATTTCGCCCCGTAGAGAACGGCGGCGCGCGTGCACAGCTCCGATACCACGGCCAAGTCGTGGGAGATGAACAGGAGCCCCAGGTTCATGTCCCGTTGAAGCTCCCCGAGCAGCGACAGGATTTGCGCCTGAATCGTGACGTCCACGGCCGTCGTGGGTTCGTCCGCGATCAGGAGGGACGGTCCGCATGCCAGCGCGGCGGCGATGGTCACGCGCTGGCGCATGCCGCCGCTGAATTCGTGCGGGTACTTGTTGAACATCTCCCGGGCGCCCGGCAGCTTGACGCGCTCGAACATCTCGATGGTGCGGCGCCGTGCCTCCGCGTGGCTGAAGCGAAGGTGATGGCGGTACACCTCGGCCACTTGCTCCCCCACGGTGTAGCCCGGGTTGAGGCTGGTCATGGGCTCCTGGAACACCATGCCGATCCTGCGCCCGCGAATGGACTCCATGGCGGACTCGTCCTGGGTTGCGAGGTCCCGGCCGTCGAACCAGATCTGCCCGCGCGTGATCCTGGCCGCCGGATCGAGCAGGCGCATGATGGACAACGCGGTCACGGTCTTGCCCGATCCCGATTCCCCCACGATGCCCAGGGCCTCGCCGGGCTCCACGGTGAACGAAA
>JAPPNE010000015.1 GCA_028818775.1 Deltaproteobacteria bacterium
CTCGTCGTTGCTGATGCCGGTGTACACGCCGGTGAGGCTCTCCTTGAGCCGGTCCGGATCGATCCCCGCGTCCTCAAGAGCCTGCCAACTCGTCTCGAGCATCATGCGCTGCTGCGGGTCCAGCAGTTGCGCCTCCACCGGAGAGATCCGGAAGAAGCCCGCGTCGAACAGCTCGATGTCGTCGACGAAGGCGCCGAAACGGCAGGCTTCGCTGGGGACCGCGCCGTCGGCGAAGATCTCGCCCACCCGCCCGACGCCGGAACCCGGAGTGTTCTCGGTGATGGAGTTCCCGCCGGCCTCGAGCAGGCGCCAGAAGGAGGACAGGTCCGGCGCGCCGGGGAACCGGCACGCCATTCCCACGATGGCGACGGGCTCTCCGGTCCCGGAGAGCCCGCCATCACCGCGCTCCGTGCGGGCGCCCCGCCGGCGGAAAGGAACGGAAGACTCATCGCTCATCTTTTTCTCCAGGCATGGCCTTGATCAGACCCGTGGATCTTGCGGTCAATGCTACAGATGAAGCGCGACGGAGGCAGAGGCGGTGCGCCGGTCTTCATCCGTCCATCTCCAACAAATCCGGACACACATCACCGGATCGGTTGTTCATTTTCTCGGAACGGCAGAGTAGCACGTCTCTTAAGCATGTAACATACCGTTTTCGGTATGTTATAATCACTCTTGGTATGTAACGTGGAATCGATAGCTGTCTGACGGCCCTTTGCTGTCCACACTAACCATCGCGCATCGGCGGAGGGGCTTCCACCCGCACGGTAAGGATATCGGTGTCATGGTATTGCTGATGGCGAACCCATGCCGCAACATGCCGTAGCAGCCGAAGCGACATTTCCGACTCGTTCGGCCCATCGCCGGCGTGTTCGGCGAGCAACGCCATCCTGTCCTGAAGGTTCTCCCCTCCGGGTGCGACCGCGAACTCCAGTACCGCCCCGACATCCTGCCGGTACGCTACCAGCCGCAGCCGCCGGACCTCGCCGCCGGCCTCATCTTGCCGCATGAGCGTCAACAACGCCTCCTCGGCCGCGGCGGCGAGACGGTCCCCCATGGCCGCGGTCCAACCGCTTGCGGACGCGAAATTGTCGAGAAACTCCCGGATCTTCGGGAGGGCGGCGATGCCCAGCTCGCACTCGAACCGCCTTCTGCGTGGTTCGGTCAAATCCATGAACGCGCTCATGAGAATGGCCGCCAGACCGCCGGCGGTCATCCCGTTGCGGAAGAGACCGCCCGCGAACCCGGCGACATACTCCGGAAACACCACGCCGTTCTGGAACCCGACCCCGATCCAAAAGGCGACGCCCACCACCAGTCCCTTGCGGTAGTCCATGCCGTCCTGGAGGACCATCTTCATGCCGATCACGAACAGCATGGCGACGATCACGATCAAGTAGGCTGCCACCACCGGGGCCGGGATCGCCACCACCAGGGCAAGAGCCTTGGGAAGGAAAGCCAAGGCCATCAGGATGACGCCCGCGGCCACCCCGAGGCTGCGGGCGGCCACGCCGGTGAGCTCGGCCACCGACACGGCGGTGGTGTAGGCGGTGTTCGGCACCGTGCCGGCGAGGCCGGACACCAGGTTGCCGATGCCGTCCACGGCGGCCGCGCCCTGAACCGCCCGGAAATCCACCGCCCGGGGACGGCGCCACGACGTGCGCTGGGCGGCGATGGAGCTGCTGATGGTGCGGATGGAGCCGATCAGCGCCACCAGCAGGAACGCCGGAAGGAGCGCCCAGAACGCCGGCCCGAAGTCGAAGGCAAGTCCCGGCCATTGGCCGTTGGGCAGGCCGACCCACGACGCCGCCGCGACGGGGCCCATGTCGTAGATCCCGAAGGGCGCCGCGACCACGGCGCCGCAGGCGACGCCGACGACCGGCGCCCACAGCCGCAGCGCCCCGCTCGCCTTGAGCGAAGCGCCGAGAATCACCAGCACCGTCACGACGGCGGTCACCGGAGCGGCGGCCGCCGGACTCCCCTCCGGCACGTCCGAGAGCATCTTGAAGACGACCGGCATCACCGTCACGGGTATCAGCATGATCACCGTCCCCGAGACGGTGGGCGTCATGATCCGCCGGAACAGCGACAGCCGCGCGGAAAGGACCAACTGGAAGAGCGCCGCGACCACGACCAGGGTAGCGAGCAGCCCCGGACCGCCTTCGGCCGCTGCGGTGATGCAGACCGCGATGAAGGCCCCGGAACTGCCCATCATGAGCACTTGGCCCATGCCGAACCGGCCGAGCCGGGCCGTCTGCAATACGGTGGCGGCCCCGCAGATGAGGGTGGCGGCGAACACGGCCCAGGCCAGATGGACCTCCGCGGCATTCGCGGCCCGCATCACTACCGTGGGGATCAGGATGGTAACGGTGGCGCTGATGACCGCGAGTTGCAGACCGAGGCCCAGGGAGACCGCGGCCGGAGGGCTTTCGTGGGGCTCGTAGCGGATGCCGGTGGTAGTCAAGAAGGTGCCTCGTTGTCGGTCTGTTCACCAAAATATCCCCACGGGCGCACGGATTCAATCCGGCTCCTGTCGCTATGGAGGTTTGTCGGGTACAGTGAGGCGATAAGGATCCGCTCAACGGAGGCGAGAAACCATGTCCGAGGACTACAACCTGCTCGGGGCGCCCGAATCCATGCGCGCCGCGCTCGCCCGCTACGCCGATACCCTGAAGGAGCTTGCCGGGGACAACGCGCGCTCGCTGACGCTGTTCGGCGCCGTCGCCGCCGGCACCTTCAACCCGCGCTCGCACACGGCGCGGAGCGTCTTCGTGGTGGGCGCCGTGGAACTCGAGATGCTGCGGAGGCTGGCGCGGCAGGGGCCGCGCCTGGGGAAGGCGCGCATCGCCGCGCCCCTGATCATGACGCCGGAGTACATCGAAGCGTCCCTGGACACCTTCCCGCTGGAGTTCCTGGAGATCGCCCAGCGCCGCATTTGCGTGTTCGGGGAGGACTACTTCCTGGACCTCTCCCTCAAGCCCGAAGACGTGAGACACCAGTGCGAACGGGAGATCAAGACCATCCAGATCGGCATGCGGCAGGCGCTGCTGGCGGCGGCGGGGCGGGACAAGGCGCTGACCACGGTGGAGGTGGATGTGGGAGAACGCCTGCTGCGGTCGTTGCGCGGATTGTTGTGGCTCCACGGCGATGGCGAGCCCAGGACGGCGCTGGACACGGTGGCGGCCGTCGAGAGCGGCCTCCAGCAAGCGCTGCCCGGTGTTCGCGGCGCCGTTGACGACCGCGGCCGTCACGAGTGGGAAGAGTTCAAGACCCTCTACGCCGACATCGACGTGCTCAGGACACACGTCAATGCGTGGTAGCGCCGGTCTCCTTGCCGGTTCGGGGCTGCTCGCATTGCTGGCCCTGTCGGCTTCACTCGCCGCGCCGGCCGGCGCGGCCGTCACGGTGAAGGATCCGGGCGCCTACGTCGTCGACACCGCCAACCTCATCGACGCCGCCACCGAACGCCGGATGGAGAACTGGCTGCGGGAGTTGGAACGGAAGACCACCGCGCAAGTCAAGGTCCTGACCGTGCCCACCACCGACGGAGAAGACTTCTTCGGCTTCGTGCAACGCCACGCGGAGGCGTGGAAGCTGGGCCGCAGGGGCAAGGACAACGGCGCACTCATCGCCCTGGCACTTAAGGAACGAAGGGTGCGGGTGCACACGGGCTACGGGCTCGAAGGGATACTGCCCGACTCCTGGGCGGGTACGGCTTCGCGCCGGGTGGCCGCGGATTTCTTCCGGGCGGGAAAATACGCCGAAGGGCTGCTGGCCCTCACGGTGGCCACGGCCAACCGGGTGGCGGACGCGGCGCGCGTGAAGCTCACCGGAGCGCCCGACTACCGGATCCGCGGCGGCCGGCGCGTCACCGGCACGGGCATCGGCGGCTCGCTGGTGCCGCTGCTGCTGGTGCTGTTCTTCCTGGGCTCGCTGCGGCGCCGGCGCCATCTCACGTCGTGGGGCGGGCGCGGCGCGGCCTCCGGCTTCCTCATGGGAGCCGTGCTGGGAAGCCTTCTCGGCGGCGGTTCCCGGTCCTGGGGTGCAACCGGCGGTGGTCTCGGAGGAGGCTTCGGCGGTGGTTTCGGGGGCGGGTTCGGCGGGTCGTTCGGGGGTGGGGGCGGTTTTGGCGGAGGCGGCGGGGGAGCCGGGTGGTGAGTGCCGGGCCGGCGAGTGGGCCTGGAGCAGGGTACGGAGGGTTTGAGACCCGCGTTGGCTTGACGGCGCAAAGGATCGTGCATACCTCTTGAAGGAAGGGGGAAATGCCTTGAACGCGTTGAAAATTCTGCTTATCGCTCTGGCCGTCGTGGTGGGCATGGCTTTGCTGGCGGGCGGCTGCGTCCTGAACGGCTACAACCGCGCCATCACCCTGGACGAGGGAGTCAAGAACCAGTGGGCGCAGGTGGAGAACCAGCTCCAGCGCCGCTTCGAGCTGATTCCCAACCTGGTGGAGACCGTCAAGGGCGTGGCCGGGCAGGAGGAGAAAATCTACCTGGGCGTGGCCAACGCGCGGAAAGCCTATTTCCAGGCCTCTACGGTCAACCAGAAAGCCCAGGCCGCCGTCGGCTTCGAACGCGCGCTCTCGCGGTTGCTCGTCTTGCGCGAGCAATACCCCCAACTCAAGTCCAACCAGAACTTCCTCAAGCTCCAGGACCAGCTCGAAGGCACCGAGAACCGCCTGGCGGTGGAACGAAAGCGTTTCAACGACGCCGTCACCGCAGTCAACACATTCGTGAGGAAGCTGCCCGGCCGCTTCTACGCCGGCCTCGCGGGAGTGGAGAAGGCCGAATACTTCGAAGTGGAGGACGCCGCCAGGGAAACGCCCCGGGTCAGCTTTTGAGAATACCAGAAATTTGACTTATCTAACTTTTTTGGTTATATTGGAGCCAGAAACAATTTCGAAGGGAGAAGAAATTGGAAGTCTGGCTGGTCATCGCTATCTCCATCGCCGTCAGCCTCGCCATCGCGTCGTTGCTGGAATACTGATTCCGGCGGCGACCTCCATTGAGTGACCGCGCGCGGCGCTACAGCGGCTCCACGCGCGCGGCGCAGAACTTGTACTCCGGAATTTTTCCGTAAGGGTCCAGGGCCGGGTTGGTCAGCAGGTTCACAGCCGCCTCGGCAAAGCAGAACGGGATGAACACGCAGCCGTCGGGGACGGCGCTGTCGGCGCGCGCCTTGATGTCGATGACGCCGCGGCGGGTGGATACACGGACGAACTCCCCCGGCGACACGCCGAGGCGGCGCAGTTCCCCGGGTGAAAGGTTCGCCACTGCCTCGGGTTCGAGCTCGTCGAGCACGCTGGCGCGCCGGGTAATGGCGCCGGTGTGCCAGTGCTCCAGTTGACGGCCCGTGCTGAGGATCATGGGGAACGACTCGTCGGGCTGCTCGTCGGGCGGGATGATGTCCACGGGCACGAGCTTGCCGCGTCCGCTGGCGGTGGGGAAACCGTCGCCGAACACGACATCCAAACCGGGCTCATCCGGCGCCGGGCACGGGTAGGTCACGGAGCTTTCCCGTTCCACCCGCTCCCAGGTGATGTGGTCGAGGGACGGCATGACCTGCTTCATCTCCGCGAAGACGTCCGCCGGACCGCTGTAGCTCCAGTCGAGGCCCATGCGGCGCGCGATCTCCTGGATGATCCACCAGTCCTGGCGTACCCCGGCCGGCGGCTCCAGCGCGGCCCGCCCCATCTGCACCTGGCGGTTGCTGTTGGTGACCGTGCCGTCCTTCTCGGGCCAGGCCGAGGCCGGCAGCACCACGTCGGCGTGGAACGCCGTCTCGGTGAGGAATATCTCCTGAACCACCAGGTGCTCGAGCCCGGCCAGTGCCTCGCGCGCGTGCCGCACGTCGGGGTCGGACATGGCCGGGTTCTCGCCCATGATGTACATGCCCTTGATCCGGCCCGCGTGCACGGCGTCCACGATCTCCATCACCGTAAGGCCCCGTTGCGGGTCCAGCGCCGTGTTCCAGACTTCCTCGAAACGCCGCCGCACCGCTTCTTGCTCCACCGAGCGGTAGTCGGGAAAGAACATGGGAATGAGGCCGGCATCGGAGGCCCCCTGGACGTTGTTCTGGCCGCGCAGCGGATGGAGACCGGTGCCGGGCCGTCCCACCTGCCCGGTGACCAGCGCCAGCGCGATGAGGCAGCGGGCATTGTCGGTGCCGTGGATGTGCTGGGAGATGCCCATGCCCCAGAAGATGATGGCGGCCCCGGCGCCGGCGTAGAGCCGGGCCACCGCGCGCACGGTGCCGGCGTCGATGCCGCAGACCTCCGCCATGGCCTCGGGCGTGAACTCCGCCACGTGCCGCTTCAGTTCTTCGAAGCCTTCCGTGTGGGCCGCCACGTAGTCCCGGTCGTAGAGCCCTTCGCCGATGATGACGTTGAGCAGTGCGTTGAGCAGGGCCACGTCCGTGCCGGGCTTGAACTGGAGCATCCGGGTGGCGTGGCGCCGCAGGGCCTGGCCCCGAGGGTCCATGACGATCAGCTCGGCGCCGCGCTTGGCCGCCTGCTTGAAGTAGGTGGCCGCCACCGGATGGTTCTCGGTGGGGTTGGCGCCGATGACGATGACGACGTCCGACTCCTCGCAGGCGGTGAAGGGCGCGGTCACCGCGGCGGAGCCGATGCCTTCCATGAGCGCGGCCACGGAGGACGCGTGGCATAGCCGGGTGCAGTGGTCGACGTTGTTGGTGCCGAAACCCGTGCGCACGAGCTTCTGCACCAGGTAGGCCTCCTCGTTGGATCCCTTGGCCGAGCCGTAGGCCGCCAAAGCGTCGCCGCCGTCCCGGTCGCGGACCTGCCGCAACCCGGCGGCCGCCGCGTCCAGGGCCTCCTCCCAGGAGGCCTCGCGGAAGTGGGTGTACGGGTTGGCCGGATCGATATCCGCCGCCGCGTCCTTGGGCGCGTCCTCGCGGCGGATCAACGGCGCCGTCAGCCGGTGCGGATGCGTCACGTAGTCGAAGCCGAAACGCCCCTTGACGCATAGCCGGCCGCGGTTGGACGGCCCGGTGCGTCCCCGCACCGCGACAATGGAATTGCCCTTGACCCGGTAGTCGATCTGGCAGCCCACGCCGCAGTAGGGACAGACGCTGGGCACCTCCGCGAGGTCCTCGCGCTTGTCCACGCCGTCCGCGTCCACCAGCGACGCGGGCATGAGCGCGCCGGTGGGGCAAGCCTGCACGCATTCCCCGCAGGCCACGCAGGTGCTGTCGCCCATGGGGTCGTCGAAGTCGAAGACGATCTTGGCGCCGGCGCCGCGGTGGGCCATGCCGATGACGTCGTTCACCTGCACCTCGCGGCAGGCGCGCACGCACAGGTTGCAGTGGATGCAGGCGTCGAGGGCCACGCGCATGGCCGGATGGCTCGCGTCCGCGGCCGGCGCCGCGCGCGCCGGGAAGCGGCTTTCGCTCACGTCCATCCGCTCGGCCCACTGCCACAGGCGCGAGCCGGCGTCATGGGCGGTCTCCCTGGCGGGCTGGTCCGCCACCAGCAGTTCCATGACCATGCGCCGCGCGCTGCGGGCGCGTTCGCTGTCCGTATGCACCTTCATGCCCGGAGCCGGGCGGCGGATGCACGAGGCCGCCAGCACGCGCTCGCCCTCCACCTCCACCATGCACGCGCGGCAGTTGCCGTCGGGCCGGTAGCCGGGCTGCGGGTCGTAGCACAGGTGCGGCAGCACCGTGCCGTGGCGCTCGGCCGCCTGCCAAAGGGTCTCGCCCGGGGCGGCTTCCACCTCGCGCCCGTCGAGGGTGAAACGCACGGGCTCGCTCACGACAGATCCTCCCCGAAGTAGCGGTAGGCGCAGCGCACCGAGTTGGGCGCCGCCTGTCCGAGGCCGCAGATGGAGGCGTCGGCCATGGCGGCGCCCAGGGCCTCCAGCAAGGGCTCGTCCCACGACGGCCGCTCCATCAGCGCCACCGCCTTCTCCGTGCCCACGCGGCAGGGCGTGCACTGGCCGCAGCTCTCGTGCTTGAAGAAGCGCATGAGGTTGCGCACCACGGCTTTCACCTCATCCTGGTCGCTCAGCACCACCACGCCGTGGGAGCCGACGAAGCAACCCTGTTCGTCCAGAGGGCCGAACTTGAGCGGGATGTCGGCCATGGAGGCGGGCAGCAGGCCGCCCGAGGCGCCGCCGGGGAGGTAGCCCTTGAAGCGGTGACCGGAAGCCATGCCGCCGCAGTGCTCGTCGATCAGCTCGCGCGCGGTGATGCCGGCGGGGGCGATCTTCACGCCCGGTTGCGCCACCCGGCCCGACACCGACCAGGCGTGGAGGCCGGCGCCGCCGTTGCGGCCCTGGGCGGTGTACCACTCCGGCCCCTTCTCCAGGATGTCCCGGACCCAGTACAGGGTCTCGACGTTCTGCACCAGCGTCGGACGGCCGAACAGCCCCGTCTCGGCCACGTACGGCGGCCGGTGCCGCGGCAGGCCACGCTTGCCCTCGATGCTCTCGATCATGGCCGACTCTTCGCCGCAGATGTAGGCGCCGGCGCCCCGGCGCAGGACCAACTCCACGTGCGCGGCCATCCCCGCTTCCCGGAGCCGGGGCAGCTCCCGAGACAGGATTTCCCTGACCTCGGCGTATTCGTCCCGCAGGTAGATGTAGGCCGTTTCCGCTTCCACCGCCCAGGCGGCGACCAACAGGCCCTCCAGGAACCGGTGCGGGTCGCCCTCCATGAAATAACGGTCCTTGAACGTGCCGGGCTCGCCCTCGTCCGCGTTCACGGTCATGAGCCGCGGGCCGGGATAGCCGCGCACGATCTGCCACTTGCGCCCGGTGGGAAAGCCCGCGCCGCCGAGACCCTGGAGGCCCGAAACCGTCACCTGCTCCACAACGTGTTCACGGCTCCGTGTGCCGTCGAGGCACTCCTTCAGGAGCGTATAGCCGCCCTCCGCAACGTATGCGTCGCAGGCCTTGTAGGCCGGTATCACCGGTTCCGTCTCCCCACCCCGGACCAAGGCCGTCACCGAGTCCACGTTCGCGCTCTCCACGTAGCGCCGCCCCACCCGCGCCACGGGCGCGCGGTCGCAGCCGCCCATGCACGGTGCCGGCAGCACGCGCGCGCCGTCGCCGAGCGCCCGCGGCAGGTCGGCCAGGAGCCCTTGCGAACCCATCATCTCGCACACGACACCGTCGCACACGCGCACGGTCGGATCCGCCGGCGGCGCCGAACCGTCCCGGTCCACGTCGAAATGCGCATAGAAGGTCGCCACCTCGTAGACTTCGGCCAAGGCCAGACGCATCTCATCCGCCAGCGCCGCAAGATGGGAGCCGGACAGGACATGGTAGCGGTCCTGAATCGCGTGCAGGAACTCGATCAGGAGGTCCCGCCGCCGCGGCCGGTCCCTTAGCAACGCGCGCACCTGCTCCAGCGCGTCCGGATCGATCTGGCGTCCTCTCGGACGGTTCCGCCCTCCCCTCCGGCCGGCACCCGGGTGCCTGCGCCACCGCGGCGGCTCGTGCGTTTCGGCCATCTTCTCAGGCTTCCCGGTTCGACATCCGTGAACGGCGCGCTGTGCGCTTGCTCACCGACTCTCCTTCTCGAGGCGCTCGATCAGCGCCGCCACCTCGTCGAGACGCGCGCGGGCTTCCGCCGCCGACCGGGCCACCTGATCCGCCGCGGCCCCGTCATGCACCGCGTCCTCCAGCGTCGTCACGGCGATACCAAACACTTTCAGCAGACGGCGCACTTCATCGCTTGGCATCAAACAGCCCCTCCTGGTGGATGGCGCCCGTCATGAGGCACACCCGCTCAGTCCCAACGCCCTACGCTTGGCCTCGGACACGCGGCCATCCTCCTCCCATTCGCGGGCGCTGTAATAGTCCCGGATCATCTCTCGCAGCTCGTCCCGGGTGAGCCGTGTCCCCTGGGCCACGCCCGCGGTCAGGGATTCCGTCAGCACTCGTGGCGGCAGCGCGTCGTCCTCGGGCCGCCAGCCCTCGCGCTCGTTGAAACAGCGCTTGAGGGTGTGAATGCGCTCCGCCGCCAGACGCAGCTCGGCCGCGCTGTAGTCCCAGCCCGTGACCTTCGCCAGCAGGTCCGCGGCCTCGGCGTAGAAGTCCTGGAAGCAGTTGCGCAGGAACTTGCAGACGATGAGCGAGTCCAGCGCCGCGGCGAAGTCTTCCGAGGCCGCCACCAGCGCACCCCGGGGCGGCGCGGAGTCGAGGCGGTCCACCTTGCCGGAGAAATCCGCCTCGTAGGCACCGGAGCGGTTGTGGCACGCGCCGCGCGGACTCACCGCCAGCCCCAGGGCCATGGTCTTGAGGCTCCGAGGCTCGTAGCCCGGCAGTTCCAGCCCCTTCACTTGCATGGCCCAGTCCAGCGAACCGCCGCCCAGGGCGAGCGCGGCGCGCCGGGAACCCTCTGCAAGAAGATCGCCCACCCCCCGGCGCTCCGCGATGGCCGGTATCGCGTCCAGCACCGCCTCCGCCGCGCCGAAGCGCAAGCCGCCGGCCTCCGGCAGGAGCCCCCGCTCCGCGCACTCCATGGCCCATGCCAAAGTGCCGCCGGTGCTGATGCTGTCGAGGCCGTATGCGTCGCACAGGCGCGCGGCCTCCAGCACGGCGTCGCGGTCATCGAGGCCGCATAGCGGCCCCAGGGCGAACAGGGTCTCGTACTCCATGCGCTGCTCGCCGCCCGACGATGCCTTGAACAGCCTCTCGCAGCGAATGGTGCAGGACGCGCACCCGTTGCGCCGGCTGAAGCTGGTTTCGGTCAGGCTCTCGCCGCTCAACGCGTCGGCGGCGTCGAAGGTGGGCTGCCGGAAGTTGCGCGCGGGCAGCGCGCCGAGCCGGTCGAACACCGCCAGGTTGGCCACCGTGCCCACCTCGCGGTATTTGGCGGTGTGAGTCCCCAGGCTCCGCCGGCGCAGCGCGGCGGCGGCGGCCGCCACCCCTTCGGGGTCCGCCACCTCGACATGCCTGCCGCCGCACAGCGCGACGGCTTTGAGGTTCTTGGAACCCATGACCGCGCCCACGCCGCCCCTGCCCGCGTGCCGGCCCTCGTTGCTGATGGTGGCGAAACGCACGAGGTTCTCCCCCGCCGGCCCCACCGCCGCTACCCGTACCGCGGCACCCTCCAGCTCGGCGCGCACCGCGTTCTCCGTATCCGCCGCGCTCTTGCCCCAGAGATGGCGCGCGTCGCGCAACTCCACGCCGTCGTCCCCGACGAGCAGGCACACGGGCTCCGGCGCCCGGCCGGCGACCACCAGCGCGTCGACGCCCACCGCCTTGAGCGCCAGCGCGAAGAAGCTGGACGAGAGCGAATCCGCGATGAAACCGGTCAAGGGCGACTTCGTCACCACCGCGTACTTGGCCGTGGTGGTGAGCCCGGTGCCCGCCAGCGGCGCACTGGCGAAGACGAGGGGGTTCTCCGGCGCCAGGGGCTCCACGCCCGGCGGCGCGAAGTCGTAGAGCAGGCTGGTGCCCAGGCCGATGCCGCCGACAAAGGCGCGCAAACGCTCCGCCCCGATCTCACGCCAATAGTGGCGGCCCGAGTCGAGGTCCACGTGAAGGAGCCGGCCGTGAAACCCGTGCACCGTCATCCTCCGGCGTCGCTGGACATGAGCAGCACGCGGTCGCCCGGCGCCACCCGGCGGCTGCCGTCGCGCACGAAGTCGCGGCCGTTGAGGTTGCACACGTGGCCGGCGGTGAGGCCGTCCGCCGCCTCGGTCAGGACCGGACCCACCAGCACGGGCAGCTTCCGCGCCAGCGCGGACCACACGTGGGCCAGGGTGGCCGATTCGGGGAGGTCCACGGACACACGGCCGGTGCGGGCGCGCAGGCGCGCGACCCCGAACAGCTCCACCTCGCATCGGCCGGCGGCGGGACGCGCCGCGACCTCCGTGGCCGGCCGCCAGCGCGCCAAGGCGCGCTCGTAGTCGTCCGGAGTGTTCATGTTGAAGAAGCTCCAACCGTCCGGATCCAAGGCGCGGATCTCGTCCTCCTCCACCTTCAGGGTGCGCACCTTGTCGAAGAGGAAGACCGGGCGCAGCTCGCCGCGCTCGAGTTGCCGCTCCAGCAACGGCAGCACCGAGCGCCGGTACACCGCGTGGAGCGGCTGGAGGCGCCCCTCCCAGTGCGGCACCACCACGTCGTGCCCCGGCAGCCGGGCGGCCAAGTGCGAGACCAAGGGAAGACTGAGGAACGGCACGTCGCACGAGGTCACGAAGGCGGCCGCGCTCCGGCACTCCCGGAGGCCGTAGCAGAGGCCGCCCACCGGCCCCTGATACGCTACCTCGTCGCGCACGAGCGTTACCGGGAGTTCCGGCAACTCCTGCCCGTGCGCGGCCACCAGCACGATATCCGGGAACAGGGTCGCAAGCCCGCGGATCACGAGCTTCACCAAGGGCTCTTCCCCGAAGGACAGCATGGCCTTGGGCCGGCCCATGCGACTGCTCTTGCCGCCCGCCAGAACGATGGCGGAACCGACCTTGTCCAATTCACCGGTCATGCTTCATCTCTTGCCGAGCCCCGGCGGAATTCTCCGCCACGCGACCCTCTCACCGGAATGATTCCACAGCGGTTCGATGAGCACAAGAACGGCGCTTTGGGAAGACACATGAGCCGAAGAAAGGACGTCGAGTCCGAGGAAGCTCAGCTTGCCCGAACATGGTTGAGACCGGTTCCGGCAAGGTAGCCAAGCCAGACGGCGATCAGGCAGACCGCGACGGAGAGAACGACGTTGCCGGCCGCGGGCACCCATTGGCCATCGCGCAGAAGCTGGAGCGTCTGCAAGCTGAACGCCGAGAAGGTCGTGTAGCCGCCGCAGAAGCCCACCATGATGAACGCGCGAGCCTCGGGCCCGGGCGCCCATGGATGGTCGAGGGAACCGCTCAACGGTGCAACCACGCCGATGATGAACGAACCCGTCACGTTGACGAGCAAGGTGCCCCAGGGGAATGCGTCGCCGAACCGCTCCGAAACCAGGCTGGTGCACCAATAGCGTCCAACACCGCCGATGGCGCTGCCGAGCGCGATCCACAGGTAGGTCATACGCCGGATCGTGAACGAGAGTCAGTGTCCGATGGCCCAGGGGCGGCGTGCGCGCCGGTGGCCATGACCGTGACCGTGACCCGGTGGCTTTCCGGACACGACTCTGGGTTCATGCGCGCTCTTCTCGTTATGCTGATGCGCCACCCGGTTGTTCGGGTCCATGTCGGCGATAAACGGCGCCGTCAGGATGCGCCGGGCCTCTTTCGCGCAGGCCGGACAGGGCATCGGGTCCGACGACCGGCTCATGCTGCGAAATTCGGTGAACGGGCCGCAGTCCTCGCACTCGTAGTCATATAACGGCATGGCGTTGTCCTTCTCCGCCGCGACCGGCGCGGCGGGACGCCGTTCGCCCCGATGAGGGACGAACGGCATCCATCGTGCTTATGCCAGAATGCCTTCCAGCAAGAGATAACCCGGCAGCCACCCGGTCAAGATGCCCTGTATCGAGGTCACCGCACCGGTCACCTTCGCGATCGGCTTCTGCATCGCGAGCAGCAGGAAGAACATGAACCACAATACGGCCCACGCCGCCCAGCACAGCCCGAACCAATACCCCCACAGCGTGGTGGCATTGATCAGGGTATCCAACGCTACCGGAACCACCGTGATGGCAACGAAGAGGCTGTACCAGCCCAGCCCGCGGCCATCGACATCGTGGAATCTATTGTAGGCCACCCACAGGTAGGTGAAGGTGAAGAGAAGCGTCAGCGCCGCGGCCTTGATCGACGTCGCATCCGCATTCGGCCCGAAGGCCAGAAACGCCGAAACCAGCGCGGTGAGACCGCCGACAAAGATATTGATGATGGCGATCTCCCGATCACCGATGCGGCCCATCAGCCAGATGCCGTTCAGGAAAAGAACGGATCCGACGTACAACAGTGCAAGTCCCAAGAGCATTGTTCAAGCCCTCCGAGTGTCACATGTTTTCAGTTCGGCGGTTCGGGAAACGCCCGCTCGACGCTGTAAACGCCAAGCGGGCGCTCGCCGTCCGTCACCCAGGGGATGACGAGGCGGAGGCGAGGCGAAATGTCGCCCCTCTCCGCCGGGAACCGTCAACTGCAGGATGTGACGTCCACACCACTGACCTGGACCGTCGGTCCGGAAGCGCTCGGCCGGACATCGAAATCGAAGATTTCCGTCGGCACGGCAAGCGTGCAACAGGCGTTGGGAATATCGACGATTCCGCTGATCCGACCCTCTACCGGAGCCGTGCCCAGTATCATGTAGGCCTGCTCGCCCGAATAGCCGAACTTTTTGAGGTATTCGATGGCGTTCAGACAAGCGCGCCGGTACGCAACCGTCGCATCCAGGTACTTCTGGGACCCGTCATGCTCATCGACGCACACCCCTTCGAAGATCAGGTAGTCGGAGTAGTGCGGCTCCACCGGGCTCGGCTTGAAGACCGGGTTGGTGATCCCGTACTTCTCGACGCCGCCCTTGATGACATCGACGCCGATGTCGATCCACCCGGCCATTTCGATGGCGCCGCAGAAGGTGATCTCGCCGTCCCCCTGCGACCAGTGGATGTCACCCATCGACAGCCCGCCGCCCGGCATGAAGACCGGGAAGTAGCAGCGCGAGCCACGCGACAGGTTCTTGATGTCGCAGTTGCCACCGTGCTCCCGCCCCGGAACCGTCCGGGCGCCCTCCTGCCCAGCGGCCTGGGCCGCCGCACCGGTCATCTGCCCCATGAGTGCCGTCGTGGTGCCGGCGAGCCCGTCCGGCAACGTACACAACGGCGGTACGCGATCCGGATCGGTTCTGAACAGGGCCGACTCCCGGTCATTCCAGCGCTTCAACAAATCGGCCGAAGGCAGGGTGCCGATGAGTCCGGGATGAATGAGCCCAGGGAAGCGTACGCCGGGTATGTGGCGGGTGGTGGTGTAGATGCCGGAAAAGTCCCAGCAGGCCTTGCGTGCTTCGGGATAATGCTTGTCGAGAAAACCGCCGCCGTTCTCCAGCGCAAAGATGCCGGTGAAGCCCCACTGCGAGTCTTCGAGCCAGCCGATGTCGTTGATGTCCACGACGAGAAGGTCGCCGGGCTCGGCCCCTTCGACACCGAACGGGCCGCTCAGGTAGTGCACCTTCGAAAGGTCGACATCGCGGATGTCGTTGGCCGACTCGTCGTTGTGGATCTGTCCGCCGGTCCAATCGTAACATTCGACCCGAAACTCATCGCCGGGCTTGAACTGCTCCACGATCGGAATGTCTGGATGCCAGCGATTGTGGGTCTTGACCGCTTGATCCTCAGGCCATTTGTCCATTTCCGCCCGAAACACCGTATTGGGCATCGTTCGTTCCTCCTCCTATGCTCTGTCTCTAACTTCTGTCGCATTGAGTTCGAAGTTGCCGTACGAGTTCGAATAGCCTGTTGCAAATCCACCAGTCCGTGTTTCCGCTGTTTCCTCCTTTCGTGTTGGAGCGCGTACGCGCCGTCCTCTGTCACCGCACACGGTTAAACGAGTCGACGCTATCACAGCCGGGAAAGGAGTACAACGAAAATCAGGCTTGGCTACGGTCAAATGACAGCGATAAATAATAACGAGTTATCATTATCGAGACAGGGCGATCCTGCGCATCCTGGTGACGAATCACGTGGGACAGGACACTAGGAACAAAGCCGAAGTCGCAACTCCCGAAGGGCTTGGTGGAACAACTCCGGGTCCTTGGACAGGGCGGTCTTGTAGAGGGCGTAGCGTTCGTGACCGGCCCAGCGGCTCCATTCGGCGGGGGTCACGCCCGACCCTTCCGCCGCGCTGCGCGCGGCCACCGCCTCCGGGACGGCGGCGGCACTCCACGCATCCGCGTCCAGCACCGGACAGCGCTCGGCCGCAACGCCCGCGCGAGCCCGGGCCAGCGCGTCGAGGAAAGCCGCGAACACCTCCCGCTCCTCGTCCGTGTCCGCAGGCAGGTGGCACAGCGCCCGGCGCTCTTCCATGCTGAAAGCCCGCCAGGTGTTCAGCGACACCCGGATTCCCGTCAGGTCGAGCTTCATGCGCACGTGGAACGGCAGCCGCTCCAGGGTGGGATAGAATGCCGCCTCGAATTGGAACCGGTGGAACATCGTGATGGCCTAATGTCGCGTCCGGGTGCGCTTCACTCGAATACCTGCTCCCGAGTTCCCTTCAGGAAACGGATGCCCCATACCATGACGATGGAGATCACGAAGTTGGCGAAGGCGATCATGAACGGTATCGTGTAGTTGCCGAAGACGTCGTGCAGGAAGCCGCCGAGCCATATCCCCACGGCGCCTCCGACGCCGATGCTCAAGGTGAAGTAGCCGTAAATCGCGCCGAAGTCACGGCCGAGGAAAACGTCCGCGGAAATGGCCGAGAGCACCAGCGCGCGGGAACCCTGACCGAGCCCGTAACAGGCAGCGTACGCGTACAGCAAAATGGGATAGCTGGTGTCGCCGGCCGCTACCAGCGCCAGGATTCCCGCCGACGACACCAGTTGCACCAGCGTGTAGGTCATCTGGTGGCTCAGCACGTCGGTGAGGAACCCGAAGAGGACCCGGCCGAAGATGCTGAACAACCCCATGAGCCCGAGGATGGAGGCGGCAAAAAATGCGTCGTAGCCGATGTCCACGGCGTGCGCCACCTGGTGGTTGGTGATGATCTGATTGCCCATGCTGGCGAACACGCGCGACACGAAGAGCAGCCAGAACATCGTGCTGGTCAGTGCTTCCCAGACCGTCCACTCCCCGCCCGCGGCCGCGGGCTTCGCCTCGGCCTTCCGCGGCGAGGGCGGATCACGCGGCATGAGAACGCCCGAGGGCAGCACCACCAGAACGAACGCCATCACTCCCATGGCCACGTAGGCCAACCGCCAACCCCAGATGTCCACGAAGAACTGTGCCACCGGCAGCAGGACGGCGATGCCGAGGCCGCCGCCGGCCCACGCCAGCCCCATGGCCAGGCCGCGGCGGCGGGTGAACTGGCGCGCGATGATGGCCACGTGGGGGACCATGCCCATGAGCCCGAGTCCCAGCGCCGTGACCACTCCGACCCAGATGTAGAGCTGCCACAGCGAGGTGACCGTGGCGCTGAAGCCCAGGCCCACGGCGAGCAGGATCCCGCCCAGCACCAGGGTCTTGCGCGAACCCCAGCGGTCCACAAGGGAGCCCGCCACCGGCATGGAGAACCCTTCCACCAGCACGGAGATGGACAGCGCCGTGGCGGTGACGCCCCGGGACCAGCCGAAGGCCTGGAACAGGGCGACATAGAACACCGCGTAGGTACCGCGAATGCCGCGGTTGAAGCCCATGTGCAGAAAGCCCAGGGCGACCTGGCCGACACGCTGCGCGTTGTTGGTTGTCACGGTTTGAATCTCGTCTGCCCCTTGCGCAGGAATGACGGAGGTGCGGGACTACAGGAACTCGTCCGTCCAGGCGTCGTACCGCTCCTGGTCCAGGACGAGCTTCATCACGTCGGGGGACGCGGCCTTGTCCTTGAGGCCGGCGGGCGGGTGTCCGGCGCGCAGGTGCGTGTAGGCGTCCTGGAGCGCGCGCACCGCCACCTGGAACGGCATGTGGCCCTGGAGAGCGATGCGCACGCCGTTGGCGGCCAGAAACTCCCGGTCGTGCAGTTCCGGCGGGGTGGTGCCCAACACCACCGGCAGGCGCGTCATGGCGTGGATGGCGGCGACCTGCTCGCGGGAGCGCACGCCGGTGAAGAACACGCCGTCGGCGCCGGCCGCCTCGCACGCCTTCACGCGTTCGGCCAGGGCGTCGACCCCCTGGGTCGCGAGCACGCCGGTGCGTCCCAGGACTACCAGCTCCGGGTCCGTGCGCGCCGACACCGCCGCGCGCACCTTACCGGCGAACTCTTCCAGCGAAATGAACCCGTCGCGCTCCTGTCCGAAGGCCCTGGGCAGGCGCGTGTCCTCGATGGTCAGCGCGGACACGCCCGCGGCCTCCAGTTCCGCCACCGTACGCATGACGCTCAGGGCGTTGCCGTAGCCGTGGTCCGCGTCCACCATCAACGGCAGCCGTCCGGCCCGGACGATGCGGCGCGCCTGCTCCGCGAGCTCCGTCAGCGTCAGCACGACGATGTCCGGCGCCCCCAGCACCGTGGCCGAGGCGACGGAGCCCGCCAGCATGGCGATCTCGAAACCCGCGGCCTCAGCCAGCCGGGCCGATACTGGATCGAAAACGGAAGCCGGGTGACAACAGCCGGAGTCCTGGAGCAGGCCGCGGTACTGCCGGCGACGTTCGGTGACGGTCACGGTTTCTCCTCGACACGGCCGGAGTGTTCCGTGCTCGGCCGAGCCCCGGACACCACGCCGCGGTTCAATGATCAGCGGGACATGACAGTGGGTTTCAATCGCAGATAGTCGTAGCGGTCGCCCGACACGACCTGCACCTCTTCGACACGGACCCCCTTGAGGACGTTGAGCGGGACACTGACTCCCGGTGTGCCCAGGGCCCAGACCTTGCGGTAAAGGTCCGCGAGCCCCGCCACCGGTGCGCCGCCCACCCCCGCGATGAGTTGCCCCGGCTCGAGGCCCGAGCGCGCCGCCGGCCCTCCCCTGGATACACGACGAACCACCACGTGTCTACCCACCTCCTCCATCTGCACGCCCAGCCACGGCCTGCGCCTGGCGCCGGAACTGCCCTTCTGCGCGAGGTCCGACAGGATCGGCTTCAGCAGGTCGATGGGGACGAACATGTTGCCCGGCACGGGCTGGCCCGGGATCGCCTCCGGCACCTGAAGCGAGCCGATGCCAAGCAGCCGGCCGCTCCGGTCGATCAACGCGGCGCCGCCGAAGTTGGCGTGATGCGGCGCGGTGAAGATCGCCTTGTCCAGCAGGTATTCCCAGTAGCCTGCGAACTCCCGGCGCGAGACCACGTAGGCGCCCTGCCCCGACGGACCGTTCTCCGCATGGCTCAGGATCAGCACCTCCGCGCCCTGGTCCAGGCTCTCCGACAAGCCCAGCGACAAGGGCCGCGCGCCTCCCACCGCCGACAAGGCGCGGAGCAGGCCGAATCCCGAGGCGTGATCGTAACCCAGGACCTTGGCCGGCACGGTCCTTCCGGAGGAGTCGGTGACCTGCACCTGCGAAGCCTCCAGGATCAGGTAGCCGATGGTGAGGACGAGGCCCTTGGAGTCGATGATCGCGCCGCTGCCCTCGCGCAACGGCCCCAAGGTGCGGGCCGTGCGCGCCTCCGAAGGTACCTGCGCGCGCACCTTCACGACCGCGTCGAGCGTTTCCGCCGTGAACTCCTGTCCCCGGACCGCGGCGGGGACCACCAGGAACAGGACGAGAATGACGAGGACGACTCTCTTGCTCATGAGACACCTCCGCGGCGCCCAATGTCGGATGCGCGCTCCCGGCACCGTGGCAAGCGCGGGGGCCATCCGCCTGAGCACATCTTACACTCTTTTTCGCGCGCATGCTGCGCTTCACGGACCGGCAAATTTGACACCGTCTCCTCGACGATGGAGGATGAGACATGCTTCGCATCGGCGCCAGCAGTTGCCTCCTGGGCCACCGGGTCCGCTACGACGGCGGCCACAAGGGCCACCGGACCGTCACCGAGACGTTGTCGCGCTACTTCGAGATCATCACCGTTTGTCCGGAGATGGAAGTGGGGATGGGAGTGCCGCGCGAGCCCGTGGACCTCATCGGAGACCCGTGCGCGCCGCGCATGATGGGCCAGCGTTCCGGCCGCGACTGGAGCGGGATCATGCAGCGGCATGGGAGGCGGCGGGCAGCCGAAATGGAGCGCCTCGGGGTCTGCGGGTTCGTGTTGAAAAAGGGCTCGCCGAGTTGCGGGCCGGACGGAGTCCCGGTGCGCGCACGGTGGGGAGAGGCACCCGTGGCGGCGAGCCTTCACCGGCCGCCCGCCACGGCCCCGGGTATGGCCAGCGGCCTGTTCGCACGAGCGCTGAACGAGGCATTGCCCCTCTTGCCGGTGGAATCGGAAGACCGGCTGGACGACGCATCACTGTGCGAAAACTTCATCGAGCGGGTCCACGCGTATCGGGAGTGGCGCGAGTGCGCGGCCGAAGGGCCGTCCGTGTCACGACTCATGCAATTCCACGCATCCCACAAGCTCACCCTGCTGGCGCACAGCGAGAAGCGCCTGCGCCTTCTGGGGCACCTGCTGGCGGAGGCCGGGAACGATTCCCCCGAGGAGGTGACGGCCCGTTACGGCAGCGCATTCATGGAAGCGCTGGAACAGCCCGCGACGCGGGGGAGCAACGCCAACGCGTTGGAGCACCTGGCGGGCTTTCTCTCGTCCCGGCTGGACCGGGACAGCCGGGAAAGGCTCGCGCTCATGATTCACGACTACCGCTTGGGAAGAGTTCCGCTGTCCACGCCCGTGGCCTTGATACGCCGCCACGCAACCGAGCACCGAGTCGATTACGTGCTGCGTCAGAGCTTCCTGCACGCGCCCGCGACGTGGGACCCGCAGTAGGGGCGGTTTCCGCTAGCGCACGATCAGGACGGGACAGGCGATGGCTTCGAGGACTTCCCGGCGGCGGGGTGCGTCGAGGGCGGGGCAGTCGGCGGCCATGACCAGCACGGCGGCACCGGCTTCGCCGGCGAGGCGGCACACCTCGGGTGCGCGCGGGCGGACGCCGTAAAGGACCCGGGGGCTGACGCCCCGCGCGGCAAGGCGGGCCTCCACCTGCGCGCGAAGGGTCTCCGCCTCGGCCCGATCATCCGCGAGGATCAACACCGCCAGCCTCCCCTCGTGGAGGCCGAAGAAGTACAGTCCGGCATCCAGGGCGCGCCACGAGCCGATGCTGCCGTCGTGGCATACCAGCGGGACGCCGGCCAATAGAGCCCCGGGCTTCGATATGAGCACCGAGCGGGGGGCGCGTTCTGCCACCTCCCGGGCTGTTCGGGTCGACCGGGCAGCGCCCCACGGCGAGCGGGACCCGGAACTGACAATGACCAGATCGCCACCGCCCGCCGCCGTCACCATCTCGACGTCCACCTGGCCCTGCGCCGTGCGAAAGGAGTATTGCACGTGCACCCGTTCCGCAGCGGCGGCCAAGGCGCGCCGGGCGGCGAACTCACGTGTCCGGATGTCGGCCTCCAGCGCTTCGGCGGTGAAGTCGCGTCCCTGCCCGGTAAGGAACTGGATCTCCCGGCCCACCGGCAGGCGGGCCAAGTGAACGAGGTTGATGTCCCGGACGAAGACTCCCTCCAGCTCCGCCTGGAGGCGCGCCGCGAGCCGGGCCGCCGCCTCCAGGACGTTGCCGGCCTCGGGCGAGCCGTCCATGGCCACCACGATGCGGCGCACGTCGAAGGCCGGGGCCGGACGGCTCACGGGCGCGGCTCCTGGTCGCGCCCGCCGCCGGCGAACTCCCGCGCATTGCGGGCGAACTCGAGCAGGGTTGCCTGCGCCCGCCCGTTGACGGTGTCGGGGGGAAAGTTTCCCTGGTCGTCGGCGACACCCGCGGCCACGCCCGTGAGCAGCTCGATGCCCTGGTCGATGGTCTCCACCGGATAGACGTGGAAGTCGCCCCGGGCGGCGGCCTCCACCACGTCCCGGCGCAGCATCAGGTGCTTGACGTTGGCCGAGGGGATCAGCACCCCCTGGCGGCCGTTGAGGCCGCGCGCGCTGCAGATGTCGAAGAAGCCCTCGATCTTCTCGTTGACCCCGCCGATGGCCTGGACCTGCCCGTGCTGGTTGACCGAGCCGGTGACCGCCAGGGACTGGCGGATGGGAAGGCCGGAGAGGGCCGACAGGAGGGCATAGAGCTCGGTGGAGGACGCGCTGTCGCCGTCCACCCCGCCGTAGGACTGCTCGAACACCAGGCTGGCCGACAGGGCCAGCGGCTGGCGCCGGGCGAAGCGGGCACCGAGGAAACCCGACAGGATCAGGACGCCCTTGGAGTGCAGCGGCCCGCCCATCTCGACCTCGCGCTCGATGTCCAGCACCTCGCCGCGGCCCAGGCGCACCCGCGCGGTGATGCGGCTGGGCTTGCCGAACGCGAACTCGCCGAGCTGCAGCACGGACAACCCGTTCACCTGCCCTACCGTCTCGCCATCGGTGTCGATGAGCAGGGTCTCGCGCAGGATCTGCTCCTGGCTGCGCTCGCGCACCCGGTCGGCGCGCCGGGTCTGGGCGTCGATGGCCCGCTCCACGTCCCCGGCGCCGATCTCGTCCCTGCCCTCCCGGCCGGCCCAGTAGTCGGCCTCGTAGAGCAGGTCGTCGATGGCGCGCAGGCGCAGGGTCAGGCGCTCGGCGTCGGCGGCCAGCCGCGCCGCCCGCTCGATGACCCGCGCCGTGGCCTCCCGCGAAAGAGGCCGCAGTCCCTCGCGGCTCGCGGTGCCGGCGATCATGCGGGCGTAGCGCGCGGTGTTGCCGTGGTTGCGCGGCACCTGGTCGTCGAAGTCCGCGGCCACCTTGAAGAGCTCGGGGAAGTCCGGATCCGACTGGCTCAACAGGTAGTAGATCATCGGGTCGCCCAGCAGCACCACCTTCACGTCGAGAGGGATGGGCTCGGGTTGCAGGGTGACGGTGTTGGCGAAACCCAGGGCCTCGGTGAGCCCCTGGATGCGGATCTCGCTGGACTGGAGCGCGCGCTTGATCTCCTCCCAGATGATCGGCTGCATGAACAGCTTGCGCGCGTCCACCAGCAGGAAACCGCCGTTGGCGGCGTGCAGCGCGCCCGGCTTGATGAGGCTGAAATCGGTGGTGAGAGCGCCGAACCGGGCCATCTGCTCGATGCGGCCGATGACGTTGCCGTGGGTGGGCAGGTCCTCGTAGACGACGGGGGCGCCCTGCCGCCGCCCGTTGTCGACGATGACGTTCACCTGGTAGCGGCGGAAGGAGGGCTCCCGCCGCTCCTCGCGCCCGGGCAACCCGCCCGGCTGCGGCGCCGGCGGCCCAGGGGCCTGGAACTCTTCGGCATTCTCCTGGAGGTCCCCGCGCACCTGCTCGATGTAGTCCATGACCTCGGGCAGGTCGTCGTAGTCCTTGCCCAGCTCCTCGATGAACAGGGCCACCGCGTGGCTCACCACCTCCTGGTTGAGGCCGCGCATCCGCTCGCGCCGCTCGCGCTCCCATTGGGGCGCCTTCTTGAGAATCTCCTGCAGCTCCTTCTCCAGCTCGGCGATGTCCGCGCGCATCTTCGCCTGGGTCTCCTCGGGCCACTGGCGAAAGGCTTCCGGGCTCACCACCTCGCCCTTGGAGGTGGGCGCCAGGGCGAGCCCCGAAGGCGTGCGAATCAGACCCACGCCGCGCGCCTGGGCGTGCTCCTGCAGCTCGTTGAACGCGGCTTCCTGGCGCTGGCTGAACTCCGCCTGAAGGGCCTGGGCGCGGGCCTGGTACTCCTCGCTCTCGAAGGCCGCGGGGATGGCGGCGCGGAGCTCGCGGATGAGCTTCTCCATGTCGGCGCGGAGCCGGCAGGCCCGGCCGGCGGGCAGCTTGAGCGCGCGCGGCTTGTGGGTCTCCTCGAAGTTGTGGACATAGCACCAGTCAGGCGGCGCCGGCATGCCGGCCGCCGCCTGCTCGATGTAGCGCCGGACCAGGGGGTACTTGCCCGTGCCAGGCGCGCCGTGGGCGAAGATGTTGTAGCCATGGCGCCGGATGCCGACGCCGAACCGGATCGCCTCCAGGGCACGCTCCTGGCCGAGGCCATCCGGGGCCGCGCCGGCCTCGCGGGATGACGGCAGGTCCGCGGGATCGCACTTCGTATAGAGCCGATCCGGCGTCAGGGGCTTGGGCATCTCGCTCACCGGTTCGTGCGCGGGCGCAACCTGCTCAGTCCGCCCCGTGACTCATGATTCCGTACAGGTACAACTCCAACTGGGGGATGTCCGTCGGATAGTCGGGCGCCACCCGTTTGCCGAAGTCCAACAGGCTGCCGGACTCGACCGTCTTCAAGCCGGTACGCTCCTCGACAACGGAAAGGCCGTCGAAACCCGTCACCCATTTCACGTTCAAGGTGTTCTCGAACGCGTCGGTAGTGGCGGTAATGTTCTCGTCGCCGGTGGTGCGGTCGATGACGCTCCTGGCGAAGAAATCGAAGGCGATCCTGAACGACTGTACGCCTTCGCGCAGGCGGTTGAGGAAGCCGTAGATCAGGTCCTCGGGCAGGTACATGGTGTTGCCTTCCCAGATGATCAGGATGGGGGCGTTGAGGTCGAATCCCGCCTTCGCCAATTCCGCGGGCAGATCGGCCTCCAGGTAGTTGCACGGGATCCCCGCGCAGGGGGTCATGCCGTGGCCTTCCAGCACCTTCCCCTTGAACGCCAGTACCGCGGGCTGGTCCACGTCGCAGAAACGCACCCCCTCGTCCTCAAACACGTGCGGCCGCATGTCGAACCCGGAGCCAAGGATGACGATCTGCCGCATGCCCCTCTCGATCTCGCGACGGATGATATCGTCGAACAGCGCGGAGCGATAACGGACCAGCTCCATCCCTTCGGGGAGCAGCGCAAAGACTTGACCGACCTTCTGTCGGATGTCGTCGTTGACGAACCACTCCGCGTAAGGATCCTTGAACAACGGATGCTCCCGGTTCTTCTCCTGCTCGCGGATCCCCGCGATGAAAAACGCGGTAGCGCCTACCTCGTTGATGTCCGACATCAGTCTCCTCCTTTGGGGCTGCATTGAGCGATAGCGAATCGGATGACCATGAAAATTCTAGAATGTTCCGGGCGGCGGCTCGACTACGACAGGTGCTTCTTGAAGAAGGCGACCGTCCGCTCCCATGCGAGCTTGGCGGCAGGCTCGTCGTAGCGCGGCGTCGAGTTGTTGTGGAAGCCGTGGCGGGTGCCGGGATAGACATGCGCCTCGTACGGCACGCCGTTGGCCTTCAGGCCGGCCTCGTAGGCCGGAGCCTGCTTGTTGATGCGCGGGTCGTTCTCCGCGTAGTGGATCAGCAGCGGCGCCTTGATCTTCGCCACGTCGTCGGCCGACTTCGGCGCGGAGCCGTAGAACGGCACGCCGGCGCTCAGATCGCCTCCCATCTGCACCGCGAGGAAGTTGACCACGCCGCCGCCGAAGCAGAACCCGGTGGCGCCCAGCTTCCCGTTGGACAGCTCGTGGCCCTTGAGGTACCGGGCGCTGTTGAGGAGGTCCGTGCGCAGCTTGCCGCGGTCCAGGCTCCGCTGCATCTTCTTGCCGTCGTCGTCGTTGCCGGGATAGCCGCCGATGGGCGAAAGGCCGTCCGGCGCCAGGGCGAGGAACCCCGCCACCGCGGCGCGCCGGGCGACGTCCTCGATATGCGGGTTCAGGCCCCGGTTCTCGTGGATGACGAGGACCGCGGGAAACGGACCCGCCCCGGACGGCCGGACCAGGTAGCCGCGCATCTTGCCGGAGCTGCCGCCGGGCGAATCGTACGTGACATAGCGCGCCTTGATGCGCTTGTCGGTAAAGGAGATCGTCTGCGCCCTCGCATAGCGCGGCAGCATCGCCTGCGCCATCGCCAGCGCCGACCCGCCGACAACGACGAGGGCCGCCGCCCGCCGGAGGAACTCGCGGCGTTCCATGTTGCTGTGGCAGTACTCGTCATACAGGTCGTAGACCTGTGGATCGATCTGATTCCTGTCCATGAGGTACCCCTTTCCTTTGAAACCAAGCTTGCACGGCCCCGAAAGGTTGCCGGCGCTCGGCGGTCAATGGCCCGTTGCGCTCCCGAGTCCATTTTAGGGCGAAGAATCAAAAACACAACTCCGCTCGCTACTCGCACTGGATGAAGAACAGCGCCCAGGGTCCCAGGCCGATTTCCTTCTCCGTGGCCGGACGGTCCCCCGGGGGATCGAGCACCAGCCAGAGCGGTCCCCGGTCGCCGATGCCCAGCGGCCGCCCGTCGGCCCTGGTGGCCACGACCCAGTCACGCGCTTCCAGGTCCGCCTTCGACAGCGTGAAGCGGAAACCGTCGAGCGCCAGCATCTCGAGCGCCCTTCCCCGGCAGCCCGCGGCATCCAGAACGTCCGTCAGACGGGGTCCGGACGCGACCTTCGGGCCGGCCCAGCCCTTGTGCTCGGCGCGTACTTCCTTGACGCCGAGACGCTCCAGCATGGCGCGGTCGAAGGCGAACGCCTTGTCGAACGGGCGCTTGTGGTACTTGAAGAACATGTCGCGCTTCTCGTCGTAGGGGGGCCGGTTGGCCTTGACGATGTTGCCCGTGACGGTCAACACAACCGGTCCGGCGGGCATCTCCGCGCCGGCGACGGCATGGACGGCAAGACACGCAAAGACCGCAACGGCGAGAGCGACAGGGGTCTTCATGGAGTCCTCCTGGTGACGCGGCCGGGATCATTCATATCCCGGCGGCGGGGCAAACTTCCGGTAGTGCCGTTCCAGCAGCCGCGCGAAGTGAATGCAGGTCAGGTCGCCGTACTGCGGGCCGATGACCTGTATGCCCACCGGAAGCCCGTCGCCGTCGAGTCCGATGGGCGCGACGGACGACGGCAGGTAGGCGAGGTTGGCGTATCCCGGCAGGGAGACCTGGTTCATGAACGGCCGCGGGACGCCGTCCACCGGCACCGAGCGTTGGTAGGGCCGCTTGTGGTCGTGGCCCATGGCCGCCGATACGGTGATGGGCGCCAGCAGCAGGTCGTGGCGCTGGAAGAACTCGTGCCACTGCCACCGGATCCGGTGCCGTATCTCGTCGAACCGGAGCCAGTCCCGGTGCGACAGCGTAACGCCGCGAAGCATGCGCGCCCGTTTGCCGTCGTCTCCGGGCGCGAGCCCTTGACGGGCTCTGAGGTTGGCGGCGAACTCCTCGTCGGTCTGGCGTCCGGAGGTGGCGGCCCGCAACAACACGTCGAAGACTCGGTGGGAGTCCGCCGCGTCGAAGTCGGGACGGGCGCCGATGGCGACCTTGACCTTGTTGCGGCGGAGAAAGCGGGACAGCGCCCGGTGGAGCGCCCCGATGTCGCTCGCCGTCGGCACCGTCTCGTCCTCGAGGAGAAGCGAGACGCGGTATTCTCCCAGCTTCTTCTTCCGCGGCGCGGGCAGGGTGAGCCGGAGCCCGGCGGCGTCGATCTGGTCCGGACCCGCGATCACGGAAAGGAGCAGGGACAGGTCCGCGGCGCTCCGCGCCAGCGGGCCGATGACCAGCATGTCCAGAGGCGCGCGGTTGCCGTCCAGGGCATGCCCGTCGGCGGGACAGATGCCCATGGTCGGCTTGTGCGCGAACAGGCCGCACCAGGCGGCCGGGTTCCGCACCGAGCCGGCGATGTCGCTGCCCATCTCCAGCGCGGTCAGCCCCGCCGCCAGCGCCGCCGCCGAGCCGCCCGAGGAGCCCCCCGGCGACCGCTCCGGATTCCAGGGGTTGCGCGTGGTGCCGTAGATGTCGTTGAAGCTCTGGGCGTCGGCGAGCCAGATGGGCACGTTGGTCTTGCCGAAGACGACCGCGCCGGCGTCACGCAAACGCTTGACCGGGAGCGCGTCGGCGCGGGCAATGTTGTTCCGCCGCGCCGGCACCCCCCACGTGGTCGGCAACCCGGCCACGTCAAAGGAATCCTTCACGGTCATGGGCACGCCGTGCAGCGGCCCCCACCGCTCGCCCCGGCCCAGGGCCCGGTCCGCCTCCCGCGCCCGCCGTCGCGCCCGCGGGACGTCCGTGGCAACGATCGCGTTCAGGACCGGGTTGAAACGCTCGACCCGCTTCAGATAGTGGTCCAGAAGTTCAAGACAACCGAGCTTGCGGCGGCTGATGAGGCTCGCCAAACGGGTTGCCGGAAGCCATGCGGGTTCGGTCATGGGCTACCTCCGACTGCCTGCGCTTTTCCACTGATCATTTGTCGCCTCCCCTGCTGGTGGTGGTAGGCCCCGAAGCTCAGATCGGCGGCCTGCTGTCGTCGCCGTATCCCGTAAGCTCGACGTACCCCTGCCCGAGGCGTTTCCCCTTCGCGGACTCTATCCGAACCGACCCTTCCCAGTAGTAAAGGTTCGGAATCAACGCACTCGTGTTTTCCTGGTCCGCGAGCTTTGGGGTGATCACCGCGCCGATGCCTGCCGCGGGGATCTGGAGCTTCCATCGGGCCGGATAGGCTGCGTCCGTCTTGGGACTGGTCCATTCCTCGGTGGCGATCAACCTCCATTCACCAGGGTCGAGGTAGCGAACGGTCCCGGCTGAGTCCACCAGCGTGGCGCCGGCATAACGGGTGCCGCCGTCGCGGTTTCGGAGCAGATAGAGCATGACCTCGCGGCCGTCGTCGAGCTGCAGGCTGAACCAGTCCCACCCCTGCATGTCCTCGCCGAGCTGGTTGGAGCCGAACTCCTTGTCCATCCAGCTCGTGCCGCTGACCTCCCACTCCTCTCCGTCCAAACGGACCGTCCCGGTGGTGGCCATGCGGGTGAAGCTGTAGTAGTGGCTGGCCTCGGTGGCGCCCTCCCCTTTGCGGCTCAGGCCGCCGGGACCCTGGAACACCAGGGGCTTGAGCGGGCGGGTGGAAAGGCTGAAGCCGAAGGACTGCCCGGCGTCGGCCATGGTGAAGTCAAAGCCGCTGCCGTTCCAGCGAAGCTGCCATTCGTCGGGCGTGCCGGGAGGCCCGACGCTCCAGGCCAGGCGCGGTTCGGGATACCGGCCGAAGCCGCCCAGGAGCGGGGCGGCCCGCACCACCAGCTCGCTGAAGCGGTGGCGGCCGGTCTTCAGATCGGTGAGAGCGGCGTGACCCATGATGATGTCGTTGGCGGCCCAGGCGGAACCGGGCGGCGGGGCGTCCGGCGACACGCCGATCCTGAAGAACGTGAACTGGTAGCCCAGGCGGCGGGCGGGCTCCCCGGCGGTGTGCAGGTGGCCGGTGAAGTACCACCACTCGGTCTTGTAGCCGTCACGCGCCCAGTGGTCTTGCGGGAACGACCATACGTAGCCGGGTCGGGCCGGGGTCCAGCCGTGTACCGCGACACCGGGCCACATGACAGCCGCCAGCGTGAGCGCGCATGCCACCAGGAGGGCGTGGCGCCCGCCCCTTTCCTCACGCGTCCGCATGACACAGCTCGTTGGCCGGCGTGCGGCTGGCCCGGAACGCCGGGTAGAGGCTCGCCAGCACCGCGGCGCACACGATGGCGAGGGCTTCCCCGGCCAGAGGCAGCCACGGCCAGGTCCACTCGATGCTCCAGCCGAAGTAGCTCTTCTGGATGACGAAGATCAGGATCGCACCCAGGCCGATGCCGC
>JAPPNE010000016.1 GCA_028818775.1 Deltaproteobacteria bacterium
CCAGCCCGGCTCCACCACCGTGGTGGAGGTCTTCTCCTCGACGATGACCGGGCCGTCCAGCGCCGCCCCCGGGGCCAGATCGTCCCTGCCGAACACCGGCACGTCGTGCACGCCGTCGAGCATTACGGCGCGGCGGCGCGCCTGCGCCGCGGGCTCCCGAGCCCCGGTGTCCTCGCCCCGAGACAGCTCCGGTTTCCCCAGCGAAGCGTAGGCGGAAGCCCTCAGGTTCACCACCTCCACCACCTCGTCGTCGGCCCGGTGGCCGTAGCGTTGCTCGTGGGCCTGGCCGAACCGCTCGCAGATCTCCTCGACGTTGAGCTTCGCGGGGTCCTTGGCGATGGGCACCGTCAACTCGTAGGCCTGCTCACGGTACCGCATGTCCAGCAGCCATTCAACACGGATCTGGTCGGGGGACGGGCCCTGGGAGGCCAACTCGCGGCGGACCTCGTCCTCGAGCTCGCGCAGGGCGGTCACCGCACCGGCCAGGGTGTCCGGGTCGAGTGCGAAGACCTTCGTGGTGACCGCGTCCGAGCGCAGGTCGGACAGCAGCATGCCGAAGGCGCTGAAGTTGCCCGGGTCCGCGGGCACCAGGATCCGCCCGATGCCCAGCGACGAAGCCACCGCGGTGGCCAGCGTCGGCCCCATGCCGCCGAAGGGCGCGAGCACGAAGTCGGCGGGATTGAAGCCGCGCTCGATGGTGATGGTGCGCATGGAGGCGACGATGTTGGCCACCAGCACGCGCAGGATTCCCAGGGCCGCGTCGTCCTCCGACATGCCCAGGGGCTCGGCCACCTCCCGGCGGATGGCCTCCGCCGACAGCTCCGCGTCGATGGCCATCTCGCCCTGGAGCAGCGTCCGGGGATTCAGGTGGCGGAGCTGCACCAGCGCGTCGGTCAAAGTCGGCTGGTCGCCGCCGCGCATGTAGCAGGCGGGTCCGGGCACCGCCCCGGCGCTCCGCGGTCCCACCTGCAGCACCTTGCCGTAGCGCACCTGGGCCAGGCTGCCGCCACCCGCCCCCAGGCTCTCCACCTCCACCGAGTCCACGCGCACGGGATGGCGCCCGATGCGCCACTCGGTGCGGAACAGCGGTTTGCCCGGGATCAACGACATGTCGCTGCTGGTGCCGCCGATGTCCAGCGAAATGAGGTTGGAGACGCCGTTGCGCGCCCCCAGTTCATGGGCCGCCACCACCCCCGCCACCGGACCGGACATGAGCGTCTGCACCGGGAACCGCGCCATGGCCCTGGGCGCGCCGATGCCGCCGTTGGACTTCATCAGGAAGGGGTGCGCCTCCCGGAAGTGCCGTAACACGGTCTCTTCCATGCCCGAGAAGTACCGTTCCATGCGCGGACCCAGGTAAGCGTTCAGCACGGTGGTGGCGGTGCGCTCGTACTCGCGCCACACCGGGTTCACTTCCGACGACAGTGATACGAACAAGCCCGGGTAGCGAGACCGGATGTGCTCCGCCGCCAGGCGCTCGTGCTCCGGGTTCACGTAGGAGAACAGGAACGCGACGGCGAGAGCGTCGATACCCTGCTCCATGAGCCCGGCCACGGCCTCGTCGACCGCGTCCAGGTCCAGCGGCACCAGCACGGCGCCGGACTTGTCCAGGCGCTCGGTCACCTCCGCCACGCGCCGGCGCGGCACGAAGCGCTTGCCTCCGGGATAGAAGATGTTGAAGACTTCCTCGCCCTTCCACTGGCGCGCGATCTCGTAGACGTCGCGGAACCCCAGGGTGGTGAGCAGACCGGTGCGGCTGCCCTTCTCCTCGAGCACGGTGTTGAGCGCGTGAGTGGAACCGTGGAGCAGGTAGGACAAGGCATCGGCGCCCCACTTGGCGCGCAGGTCCGCCAGAACCCCGTCGAGCACCTCCAGCGGCGCCGCCGGATTGGACGGCACCTTGCGCACCTCGCGGATGCGCCCCGTCGCCTCCTCCAGCACCGTGACGTCCGTGAAGGTCCCGCCGACGTCGATGCCGACGCGATACCGGTTCTGTGTCACAGCCATGTCACTTGCCCTTGATGTGGAGCCGACTTTCACCACGGGCCGAAGGGCAGCGAACACGGGCGGCCCGTCACCCTGGATTCCCTGGCGAGAGCGTGGCGCGTCCGGCCGCCCGGTGCTTCATCACGAACAGCACGAACCCGCCGAGGCCCACCACCGTGGTGGCAAGGAACATAGCCGGATAGTTGTTGTCGGTAAAGTTGAGCATGACGCCGGCCAGCACCCCGCCGCCGCCGATGGCGAGGTCGTAGAACAGGTGGTACTGGGCCA